>NZ_JBIWEY010000050.1:0-27679 GCF_044762775.1 Lysinibacillus sp. NPDC096418 | reverse complement strand
TCGCTGTCCGTCAGACTTCATGGAACCGCCGTATACGGATCCGTACGTACGGTGGTGTGAGAGGACGGGAGTTAGTCGCTCCCTCCTACTCGATTGAAAGGGTGTGAAGATAAGTGCAGCAAATGAATTCGGAGCAATTGGTTGCTCTATTAAAAACGCGTTTAGGCGAAAGTCGCTTTACTTATCAGTTTGATAAAAAATATGATAAATTACGCTTGAATCATACAAAGTTAGGACACGGAATGGAATTATCATTACCGGGAATTTTAACAAAATATAATGAGAAGAAAGATGCTGCAATTACTGAGGTTGTTTATACAATTGAGCAAACATTTTCCGCAATGGAGCTAGAAAAGGAGCAGGGATTTAGTAGTTCTACTCAAATTTACCCTGTGATCCGTGCCACGTCCTATCCGCAATCCTCAAAGGAAGGACATGCATTTATTACGACAGAACATACAGCGGAAACACGTATTTTCTATGCCCTTGATTTGGGGAGAACATACCGTTTTATAGATGAATCAATGCTAGAGGCGTTACGATTAACAGTTGAACAAATTAGAGAAATGGCACGATTTTCAGTGAAACAATTGCCGGTGACCTATAAAAAAGATGAGGTATCTGGGAATTTGTTTTATTTTGTAAATGCTAATGATGGGTACGATGCGAGTCGTATTTTAAATGACAGCTTTTTAAAAGAGATGCGCGCGCAAATCGAAGGCGATATGACAGTATCTGTTCCTCATCAGGATGTGTTAATTATAGGTGATATTCGTAATGAAACAGGTTATGATGTATTAGCACAGATGACGATGCATTTCTTCACAGTGGGTACTGTACCGATTACATCGTTGTCATTTATTTATGAAGACGGGGAACTTGAACCAATCTTTATACTGGCAAAAAACAGAGTGAAAAAGGAGAAAGAAGAATCATGAACGTATTTTATAACAAGAAATATGTCGGGGATGTATTATTAGTTCAATTAGCAACAGAAGCGATTGTGAAAACAGTTATGGAACGTGCTGGCGACATTGCAATTTTAAAAGAAGCACAAACAGGTGAAATTAAAGCCTTTAACTTATTCAATGCAAGTAACTATGTGAAAACTGAAGTACAAGGGAATGTGGAAGTAACACCAGAACTAGTGGAACAGCTTGAAGCTGCAATTGTAAAGAACGGCGCTTCTATTAGCCTAGATGTAGACTTCTCACCAAAATTTGTAGTGGGTTATGTGGAAACAAAAGAAAAACATCCAAATGCCGATAAATTAAACATTTGTACAGTTAATATCGGTGAAGAGTCGTTACAAATCGTATGTGGTGCATCTAATGTTGAAGCTGGTCAAAAAGTAGTTGTCGCTAAAATTGGTGCAGTGATGCCTTCAGGTATGCTCATTAAAGCAGGAAACCTACGTGGTGTAGATTCTTTTGGGATGCTTTGCTCAGCCCGAGAACTGGCAATTCCGAATGCTCCGTCTGAAAAAGGAATCTTAGTGTTACCAGCAGATGCACAAATCGGTAGTGCATTTGAAACACCAACTCGTTAAATTTTTCATAGGTTATGAGAAAAATCGTTAAGTCGCTAAAAAGTAGCGCTCTTAACGATTTTTTGTCGTATTTGGGCCGATAAATACGAGTTTCTCTATCATTTTTATGGTATGCTTTTTACATAGAAGATGCGTTCTGTTTTTTAAAAAGTCAATCCTAAAAAACATATGCGTTACTATAAATGATGTGTAAGAGAAATGAGTGAATCAACATGAACTGGTTAAAAAAACAATTCAATAAACTATTAGATAAAAGTGAAGAAAATGAAAGTTATGAAGATCAATATGATGAATATGAACATGAACAAGATTTTCCACAGCAACAACAAACTAATAATATTGCTCAACCAAAACAAAGAACTTTTCGTTTTCCACTAATCGAAGATGAAGAAATTATCCCTTCGTATGAGCCGAAGCAAAAAGAAGCATTTAATCAAAAAAATGATACTTACTATGGGCAACAAGAAGATTTATCGTTACCCAAGCATTTAAATAACCATATCGTAGACTCGAGTGTCTATGATGTAGAAATTTCCGGGATTCGCGAATTATTAGAGAATCGCACGAAGCGTACAGGAAGAACGACGATTACACGGAGTCAATCTATACAAGAGTCTAGCACGAGGGCACGTAAAGTTTTTCGGGATACAAAAAGTTTTGATGTCCCTAAAAAGCAAGAAGCTACAATAAAACAAGAACGTGCAATAGAAAATAGTCAACCTCAGAATCGTAAACGCTTTGTACCAACGGATGTCCCTTCACCAGTTTATGGTTTTGCAAAACCAAGCCCAATTGAAACATTGTTGAAGAAGCGTAAGGAAGGGCAAGAAGATACTACTTCATTTGTTAATGATGGAAAAGAAACGACATCAAATGAAGGGTATGAAAATACAATAGAAGAAAAAGTTCAAATTACTCTTCAGGAACAACCTAAAAATAGTATGCAAGAACATGAAAAAGTGCAGAATATAACGGAGATAGTAAATGAACAGGCATTAACATTTGACCAATCGGATTTCGAAGATATTGTGGAAGTAAATGATACACCTAAAGAGCCTGTAATAGTGCCAAAAACAAGTACATTTGCGGTTGATTTTGAAGATCAAGTGAAGGCTGCGATACAGCAGGAATTAGCCGTAGAGCAACTTTCAGCCAACGAAGCTGATATACGAGTGAATGAAGTCATTGTCGAACAAGTGCAAATTGAAAATTCAACGATCAATATTGGTGGCGTTACTGTTATGCAGCCAGCATCTACAAAGTCTGATGTGCAAGATGATCTTGAAGAGAAATCTATCGAACATACACCGGCCCAAGAGAAGAGCCGTATTCCATTTAACGTATTAATGCTTAAGTCAGATAAAGAAAAATGGCAAACTCGCCAACAACAGTTGGAAATGTTATCTGTCAAAGAAGAAGTACAGCAAGTAATAACGCCTCCAATAGGAACAGATGAACCGGAAGAAATCGTTGTCGAAGAACCAAATCCTGTGAAGGCTGATATACCGTCTATACAAGTTCAACCACCACATTCTATTTCATCCATCAATCATGCAGCGGAAGCTGTCTCGGTTATAACAATGTCGCCTGTTGCGACATTAGAAAAACCAGCTGTTGAGATGTTAGTAGAAGATGAAGTTTCGGCTACAACAATGATGGTTGAAGAACAAGTGAAACCAATAGTAGAAGAGCCACATATTTTTACTAATGATCCAACGTTTGATATGGAAACTATACCTAAAATGGTGGAAGAAGAATCATTACAGCAAGAAATACTTCAAGACACTGAAATTCCTGTTACAGAAGTAAAAACAGTAGAAAAGCCAGTAAAGCCCGTGCGTGTATACCATAAACCAACGGATGAATTTTTAGAGCCACCAGAAGAAGAAACACAAGATACAGATTGGATGGAAGCGCAAGGTCAAACATTAGTTGAGTCACTGTCGCATTTCCAAGTATCTGCGCAAATTGAATCCATCATGCAAGGACCTGCTGTGACACAGTTTGAAATTACAGTAAGTCAAGGTACGAAGGTAAGTAAAATTCGTAATTTAGCAGATGACTTGAAACTTGCGTTAGCTGCGAAAGATATTCGAATTCAAGCGCCAATTCCTGGGAAGAGCTCAATAGGGATTGAAATTCCAAACCGCGTATCACGAGCGGTACGACTCTCAGAAGTAACAAATAGTGTATCTTTCGTCGAGTCTGATTCACCATTAGAAGCAGCACTTGGGCTAGATTTAACAGGAAAGCCCGTAACGATTGATTTACGAAAAATGCCACATGGATTAATTGCAGGAGCAACGGGATCAGGGAAATCGGTTTGTATTAATTCGATTTTGGTTAGCTTATTATACAAAGCTGCACCACATGAGTTAAAGTTAATGTTGATCGATCCAAAAATGGTTGAGCTTGCACCATTCAATCATATCCCACATTTAGTGAGTCCTGTCATTACTGATGTGAAGGCAGCAACTGCAGCACTTAAATGGGCAGTTGAAGAAATGGAGCGCCGTTATCAATTATTTGCGCATGCCGGTGCTCGTGATATTACACGTTACAATGCAATTGCGGAAAAAAATAATGAGCATAGTTTAAAGTTACCGTATATTTTAATTGTGATTGATGAGCTTGCAGATTTAATGATGATGTCACCAGCGGACGTAGAAGAGGCGATTTGCCGTATCGCACAAAAAGCACGTGCTTGCGGTATTCATTTGATCGTTGCGACACAAAGACCATCTGTTGACGTTATTACAGGTCTTATTAAATCGAATATTCCAACACGTATTGCCTTTGCGGTATCATCTCAAATCGATTCACGTACGATATTAGATGGGCAAGGAGCAGAAAGATTACTTGGGCGTGGAGATATGCTATATTTAGGGAACGGTATGTCTGCGCCAGTACGTTTACAAGGTACATTTGTGACGGACGATGAAATTGAAGCAATTATCGAGTATGTACGCGGGCAAGGAGAGCCTGATTATATATTTGATCAAGAAGAACTTCTGAAAAAAACAGAAGTTACAGCTGATCAGGATGATTTGTTTGAGGATGTCTGTCGATTTGTTTATGAGCAAGGTGGCGCTTCAACATCCCTTATTCAGCGTAAATACCACATTGGCTATAATCGTGCAGCGCGACTTATAGATATGCTCGAGTCGAATGGCTTTGTATCGGAAGCAAGAGGTAGTAAGCCACGTGAAAGTTTCATTACTGAGCAAGATTTAGTTGCTATGTTTGAGTAAAAAATAACGCGTTTTCGTATGGATTAACTTACTTTCGGCAAAAAATGATTTTTGGGAAAAGTTGCACATTTATCCTTATGCATAAATAGTGCTATAATAGACAAGATGTTTTGAATAGTATGCACTTTTTCACGCATTAGGAGGTATTAATACCTACACTTGAATAGTTGAAAAATGTGATACACATAATAGATGATAGATGGGATTTTGTATTTCCCGGGGGGTTTAATTTATGACAGTTTTTCATTTCATAGGCATAAAAGGGTCTGGCATGAGTTCACTTGCACAAATCCTATTTGATGCTGGTGAACAGGTACAGGGTTCTGATATTGATAAGTATTTCTTTACAGAACAACCGTTACGTGAGCGAAATATTCCAATCTTTACGTTCGATGCTGATAATGTAAAAGAAGGTATGACGATTATTGCAGGAAATGCATTTCCTGATGAGCATCCTGAAATTGTCCGTGCACAGGAAATCGGCGTGGAAGTGATTCGCTACCATAAATTTTTAGGCGAATATATTGGTAATTACACATCGATTGCTATTACAGGGGCTCATGGTAAAACTTCTACAACTGGTTTAATGGCGCACGTTGTAGGTGGCTATAAGCCGACTTCTTATTTAATTGGTGATGGTACTGGTGCTGGGCATGAAGATGCTAACTTTTTTGTCATGGAGGCATGTGAGTATCGTCGTCATTTTTTAGCGTATAATCCAGACTACGCGGTCATGACGAATATTGATTTTGACCATCCAGATTACTTTGCAAATATCGAAGATGTATACTCAGCTTTCCAATCACTTGCCCTACAGGTGAAAAAAGCGATTATTGCTTGTGGCGATGATGAGCATTTGCAACGCATCCAAGCAAATGTACCAGTCGTTTATTATGGTTTTGGTGCAGAAAATGATTTTGAAGCACGTAATGTAGAAAAAACAACTGAAGGTACAACTTTTGATGTATTTGTACGTAATGAATTTTATAGCACATTCTTTATCCCGTTATTTGGTGATCATGCTATTTTAAATACATTAGCAGTAATTACTCTTTGTCAATATGAAGGGATTCCTACAGAAATAATTCAAGAACGTCTACACACATATAAAGGTGTGAAAAGACGTTTTACTGAGACTAGAATTGGGAATAATGTATTAATCGACGACTATGCACATCATCCAACGGAAATTCGTGCAACAATTCAATCGGCTAGACAAAAGTATCCTGAACGTGAACTAGTGGCAATTTTCCAACCGCATACATTTACACGTACTCAAGCATTTTTACAAGACTTTGCTGACAGCTTAAGTCTTGCTGATACCGCTTATTTATGTGATATTTTCGGATCTGCGAGGGAACAGCAAGGAGCTTTATCGATTGATGATTTAGCCTCACTTATCGAAGGTAGCGCTGTTGTTACAACAGAAGGTATTGCAGAACTTACAAAACATGAAGGCGCAGTATTTTTATTCATGGGTGCAGGCGATGTTCACAAATTCCAAGACGCTTTTGAGAATGTATTACGAGACAACGAAACAGCTTAATCCGAAAGGGCTAAGCTGTTTTTTCTCAAAGTTAAGAAGGGATTCAGTGTCTTTTGTCGAAAGTAATAAGTAATAGTAATGTGAATACTTACTAGTAGGAGGACTATTTATGGAGTTAATTTTATACATTGCTGCGATTATTGCCGCAATTGGATTTTTAGTACTTTGTATTAGCATCGGTATGACGTTATTCTCACTCAAATCGATTCTAAATAGCTTAGCCAGCACATTGGCTGGGATTGAAGGTCAAATGGAAGGGATTACACGTGAAACGACTACCTTATTGACAAAAACGAATAGCTTAGCTGAGGATATTCAAGGGAAATCTGAACAGCTAAATACGGTTGTACAAGCAGTCAAAGGGATTGGCGATTCTGTAAATGGTCTAAATACATCTGTCCAACGCATTACTACATCGATCTCGTCGAGTGTTGAGCAAAATGAAGATAAAATAGCTCAAGTTGTACAATGGAGCAATGTTGCGATGGGAATTGCAGATAAGTGGAAGCAGCGCAAAGTAATCGAGCGTGCTCTTGAAGCCGTGGAAGATGACTTGAATGCTTGCGATACAGCGACTCCAGTAACAGAGAAGAGAAGATGGGGGCGTAAAAAGTAATTTTTAACTTTAATGAGCTGACGATAGAAAGTTAGCTCATTAAAATAAATGTCTTTGGTTTGTGTCTGAGGTGTTGAAGTGTGCTAGTACAAGTCAACATTTCAGACACCTTGTTAATCTGCGCGAAACCGAAACGTTAGCGACAAATATGCCAAGACGAATTTGAGAATGGGGAGGAATTGTAGCATGACATCACAAAAACCAAATTTTAATGAAGTGAAAGAACAACAATTTGAAAGTTCATTACCACAGCTTTACAGTCCGCAAGAAGCGATATATGAAGAGGAGCATGTGAACATGAAAGATTTTGTCATTGGCGCATTAGTTGGAGGAATTGTAGGGGCTGCTGCAGGCTTATTATTAGCACCGAAACCAGGAAAAGAATTACGAAGTGACGTAGCTGTTCAAGCTGTTAACTTAAAAGATAAGAGTGCAGACTTGTCTTCAACGGCAAAAGATAAAACACTACAACTATCAAAGCAAATTCAAGAGCAATCTACTCAATTAGTAGAGAAAGTAAAAACATTAAAATCACCAAAGACACCAGCTGTTTTTGATGATGGTACAGTGTCTTCAGAAGGTGAAGAGCCTCTAGATGATATCATCGAGGCAATCGCAGACAGTGAAGAAGAAGTAGTAGAAGAAAAAGCCGAGGAAGTTCGTGCTTGATAATGTAATAGAAAAGGGATGCGGTATGTCGTAAAAGACGTACCACATCCCTTTTTAATGGACTTTTTCGAGTAGCGCTAAATCGAAATTGGTGATTCTACTAATATAATTTCTAATTTATCTCCGCCAAATATTTCTGTGTCAAAGCTAGCTGGCTGGTTATTACGCAAAATTGTGAAATTTCCTTTAAACGTTGTAGGTAGTTGCCAATTAGAGAATCGGAAAACATCTTGGTAAATCCAACGACTTTGATCTTTTTCTTTAACAGATACTGTTGCTCCGTTTGGTACTGTAGATAATGGTGACATGACCACTTGATTAATCAAGATTTCATTCGCCATTTTCGCTAGCTCTAAAATTTCGTTTTGGAAGTGTACGATAATTTTATCTTCAAGCAGGATATTCATGTGGTTAGCAATCATTTGAACTGATGGAAAAGTAGCTTGTTGGAAAGATAAGATATCACCATCTTGTACTGGATATTGAAGTTTGCAAGGCTTTCCATTAATAGAAAGCGACGCAGAAAACTCTGGTAAATATAACGGTTTGCCATCAACGTGAATAAAATAAGATTCGAGTTTCTTCAGTAAATCCATATTATTAGTCAATTTAAAAATATCTTCAATTGTTTCAGCCGCTTCAAATAAAATCGCGTCACGATCCTTCAGTGCCGTATCAAGTGAAGCTGGTTCACCATTTAAGACAATCTTTGGTTCGACAACATACATTGTATTTTGGAGTGTCACTTTTTTTACAGCTGCACCATCTATTAAATCTCTTACAGTCGCTGTTGCAGTTTGTCCATCTTGGCCTTCTATTAATTGAATAGTGGCACCCGATTGAATAACTGATTTCGTTGAAGCTGGTTGCCCATTTACTAAAATTTGTGCGGGTTGGCCATGTCCACCTGGTATGAAAATATCTTGACCATTCACACTGACAGATAAACCGTGCCCAGGCTTGCCATACAATTGTTTAGCTCTAATATTGGCAGCTAAGAAAGCATCACCAACTGTCATTTCTTTTAGCTCAAATAGACGTACGACTTGGTCATTGACAGTTAAGCTCATATATTGAATGGGCATCTTTTTGGCAGCAATAGCGATACCGATTGGTGTGACCAGCTCTGGAGAAGGTTTTATATGCTCTTCTCTTGTTAAGTTTTGAATGGCGTCAACGCCACGAACTGCAATACGATTCGCTGGCAAATTTAGTACCTCACTAAGCTTTTCATTCAGCTCAGGTGTTAAACTACCTCCACCGACAAGCATCACTGCTTTTGGTGGTTGTTGATTATTTAAACGTAATATTTCCTCACCAATCGCTTTCGCAAGCTGCTTCACAGCAGGTTCAATTGCTTCAAGTACTTCAGCTTTCGGGAAGTATTGGTCGAAGCCTAAAATATCCTGAATTAAAATTTCCTCATTTGTTTGAAGTTGACGCTTTGCAGTTTCTGCTACAGGGAAGTCGAGTAAATAGTGATCACTTAGCGCTTCAGTAATTTCATCGCCTGCTGTTGGCACCATACCATAAGCTACAATTGTACTTTTATCGGTAATAGCGATATCCGACGTTCCTGCTCCAATATCCACTAATGCAACATTGAGGCGGCGCATTGTAGGAGGAATAAGTACATTAATCGCGGCAATTGGTTCTAATGTTAAAGCTTCCATTTCTAAATCAGCACGTTTCAATGCTGCAATCAATGATTCTACGACGACACGTGGTAAAAACGTTGCAATAACCTCAATTTGTGCTTCGTCACCCTGTTGATCGAGTAAGCTACCAATTTCTTCACCATCTAATCGGTAATATAGGACAGAATAACCCACACAGTAATAGTGGCTCGTTTTGGCATCTTCTTTTTGTTGCAATAATTGCTGCTGTGCCTGTTGGACAGCTTGTAGTTCTAACCGGCTAATATCTTCTTCAGTGAAAATCGGTCGATTTCGGATATTAACTGTCACACTAGCTTGTTCGGTTTTTAAAGAACGGCCTGCTGCTGCAACACTTACCTTTGTTAAAGGTCCATGTTTTTCTTCAAGTTCATGTTTTATTCCTTTAATTAAGTCTGCTACATATAATACATTATGTATTTGACCATCTACCATTGCTCGCTCTTTATGCTCTTTTACTAAAATATCTTGGACATGGAAATGGTCTTGATTTTCCTCTAAAATAATGCCGACAACAGAGCGTGTACCGATATCAAGCGCAAATAATTTTGAACCCAATGTAATCGCTTCCTTTCTCGATATAACTTAAACTAATTTAGCGAGTTGAAGCGCTAAATTAAAAATGCGTGACATTCTGAACAACATTGATTATAATAATGCTAATATCTAAAAATGTAACATACATTTCAGAGTTCTGAAAGTGTCTGTCATAGGGGAGAGGAGCAAGAAGTATGAGCCAAAAAGATTTAGAAAGCTTACGTAGTCAAATTGACGGATTGAACTTAGAAATTCTACGTCTAATTAACGAGCGTGCAGCAGTTGTAGATGAAATCGGTAAGATTAAAGAAAAACAAGGTGTAAATCGCTATGATCCGATGCGAGAGCGTCACATGCTTGACCTTATTAAAGAACATAACAATGGTCCGTTAAACCAAATGACGGTTGATTATATTTTTAAACAAATCTTCAAAACAGCACTAAAACAATTAGAGGCGGATAAAAAGAAAGAATTACTTGTATCACGTAAGAAAAAATCAGAAGATACTGTCATTAACATCAATGGCGAACTAATTGGCCAAGGAAAGCCATCTTTCGTATTCGGTCCATGTGCAGTTGAATCTTACGAGCAAGTTGCAGCCGTAGCAGCATCAATTAAAGCTAAAGGCGAAAAATTAATTCGTGGTGGAGCATACAAACCGCGTACTTCTCCATATGACTTCCAAGGTCTTGGTTTAGAAGGTCTAAAAATTTTAAAACGTGTATCTGATGAATTCGGTTTAGGTGTTATTACTGAAATCGTAACACCAGGTCATTTAGAAGAAGCACTAGATTATATTGATGTTATTCAAATCGGTGCTCGTAATATGCAAAACTTCGAATTATTAAAAGCGGCAGGTGCTACGAACAAACCAGTTCTATTAAAACGTGGTTTGGCAGCAACGATTGATGAGTTCATTCATGCGGCAGAGTACATCATGTCTAAAGGTAATGAAAATATTATCCTTTGTGAACGCGGTATTCGTACGTACGAAAAAGCGACACGTAATACACTAGATATTTCAGCTGTACCAATTTTAAAACAAGAAACACATTTACCAGTATTCGTAGATGTTACGCACTCTACTGGTCGTCGTGATTTACTACTTCCATGTGCGAAAGCAGCGATTGCGATTGGTGCTGACGGTGTAATGGCTGAAGTGCATCCAGATCCGTCTGTAGCACTTTCAGATTCACAACAACAAATGGATATCCCAACATTCGATGTATTCTACGACACATTACAAAAATTCATGAAAAACCATGAGATTCACGCTTAATAATTTTGAACCGCTTGCCAATTGGTAGGCGGTTCTTCTATATATTTAGATAAAAACGGTAATTATTAAACACTAGATATAGCAAAGATGGCTTTATAAAATTCTCAATTTTATAAGGTAAAAGTAAAATAGTGCTCCATTTTGTGTTAAGTGTCAAAAAGATGTCAAGAATAAGGCTAAGGATGCGCGGAAATTCAACATCTATACGTACTTATTATTGAAAGTAAGTTTATTATTATCGTATGATAAGTCTATATAAGGAAAAAAGGGAGGTGCGTACGATGACTGTTACAATTTATGATGTTGCACGAGAAGCGAATGTTTCAATGGCAACAGTCTCTCGTGTAGTCAATGGCAATCAAAATGTAAAGCCGGCAACGAGAAAAAAAGTATTAGAAGTAATTGAACGATTAGAATACCGTCCAAACGCAGTAGCGCGAGGGCTTGCAAGTAAGAAAACAACGACAGTTGGCGTGATCATTCCCGATATTGCAAATAATGTTTACGCGGAGTTGGCACGTGGTGTGGAAGATATTGCGACGATGTATCGCTACAATATCATTTTAGCCAATTCAGACCAAAATGAAGATAAAGAGTTACAACTTCTAGATACAATGCTTGGTAAACAAGTAGATGGTATTGTCATGATGAGTGATGAAGTAACAGATAAATTGCAACAATCAATGAAACATTCACCTGTACCGATTGTGTTAGCAGGTTCGGTTGATGAATCTAAAACAATTGCGACAGTTAATATTGATTATTTCGAGGCAGCGTATGAAGCAGTTACGTTACTCATAAAAAATGGTCATACACGAATTGGCTTTGTGACAGGACCACTGACATACACAATTAATGGTAAATTTAAACTAGAGGCTTATAAAAAAGCAATACATGATGCTGGACTAACTTTAGATGAATCTTTGATTGTAGGTGAAGAATCTAGCTATGATTCAGGATTAGAAGCGTGGGAGACTCTATCATTATTAGAAAATCCGCCTACAGCATTTTTTGCCGGAAGTGATGAGCTAGCTATTGGTCTTATTCACGGCGCGCAAGATGTGGGTAAAAAAGTTCCAGAAGAGATTGAGGTAATTAGTTTTGAAAATTCGAAACTAGCACGTATGGTACGACCAGAACTTACGAGTGTCGTGTTACCGCTATATGATATTGGTGCTGTAGCGATGAGACTACTGACAAAGCTAATGAATAAAGAAGCGGTCGAGGAAGAAGCTGTAATTTTACCGTATCGTATTGAACAACGACAATCTGTAAAGAGTAAATAAACAAAAAACACGTGACTCTAATTTGTGAGTAACGTGTTTTTTTGTGATATATAATTTTAAACTTATTGGACATAAAAAGAGGATGTCCAATAAGTCTCGTTAAGCAGAAATAATCTCTTTCTATATGATAAAAATCCGCTTCGCTTTCCGCGGGCACAGCGCAAGTCGCACCCCTCGCTCCGCGCGGTTTGTCGCGCCTTACTTCTTGTGCTATTCTCGCAGGAGTCTACGCGGATTTTCACCTGTATATCAAAAAAACAGCTAGCCTCAGCATATTATTTTTTCTTTTAGGACAGCCTCTGCGTTTATGCTCGTTTTTCATTGCGAATAATATGTAGCGCTTTACCGAGCATTTGAGCATTTTTTTCCTCAATTTCAGCTTTACGAGGAATAGGCTCATAGAGAGGATTAGGATCTTCCCATGTTGGAATAAATGGTACTGGAGATTCCGGTTGCCAGCGATCTAACCACGCTTGTGGTAGAGGTCCTGTAGGGATAGTTTGATCTGTCATTTCGAGCCACAACATAGACCAAGCACGCGGTACAACGCGCCAAATATCATAGCCACCGCCACCAACAGCAATCCATTTACCACCACAGTACTCATGAGCAAGCTTATGAGCGAGTTTCGGTATTTCTTTATAGAGGTTCATTGTTCCATATAAGTGCGTTAGCGGATCAAAGTAATGTGCATCGGCACCGTTTTGTGTTAGTACGACATCTGGTTTGAAAAACTCGAAAACTTCACGCATTGATTTTTCATATATATCTAGGAAACTTTCATCCTCTGTGAAAGCATCAATTGGAAAATTAAACGAGGTACCATAGCCTTGCCCATTTCCTCGTTCTGTAATATTTCCTGTTCCAGGGAATAAGTAACGCCCTGTTTCATGAATAGACAATGTGCACACATTAGGGTCGTCATAAAAACTCCATTGTACACCATCCCCATGATGAGCATCCGTATCAACGTATAGCACACGCGCATTATATTTTTCCTGCAAGTAGCGAATTGCTACATTACTATCATTGTATATGCAGAAGCCAGAAGCCCGCCCACGAAAGCCGTGATGAAGACCACCACCAAGATTAAGTGCATGTTCAGCTTTACCTTCCATTACATAATCGACAGCTGTTAACGTACCACCAACTAGCTGTGCACTTGCTTCATGCATATTCTCAAAGATAGGTGTATCCTCTGTTCCAATGCCGTAGCTTTCACCTTGTGCTTCTGTGATCTCACCGTGTCCAGCTTTCTTGACGATTTCGATATATTTGGGGTCGTGAGCAAGCAGTAGTTCTTCATCTGTTGCCACTCGTGCTGGTACGATATCAATATCATCTAATGCACCGATATTTTTTAATAAGTCCATTGTTAGCGTCAAACGTTTATGATTAAAAGGATGTGAATCTGAAAATTTGTATCCGAGTTGCTCTGGTGAATAGATAAAAACGGATTTTTTCGTCATAGCGGAACGCCTGGTAAATTTGGCCATAATACATCGAAACCTGCTTTACGCAGATCTTCAATCATAGCCAGTGGGTTTAACGTTCGAACACGGACACTCAAAATTTTATTTTGAGTATTTTCAGAATCTGGATAAACTAGGACGCTTTGAACATTTGCATGGTGATCAGTGAAAATTTTTGTAATTTCAAATAAAACTCCTGGTGTATCAGTTACACGAATTTCGATTTTAGAGCCGGGTTCGGTAGCACCAGTTAGCTCGATGTATGTATATAGCAAGTCTGTTGTTGTCACGATACCAACTAATTTTCCGGCAGATACAATAGGTAAACAGCCTACTTTAGATTCATAAAAAGTAAGTGCTACTTCCTCTACAAAATCAAGAGGATGTCCAATGAGTGGATTTTTCACCATCACTTCATCGACTGTTGCCTCAAAAACAGGTGAGTTTGGCTCCTCCTGTAATGAAGAAGGTAATGCTTCTTTAATATCTCGTTCAGTGATAACGCCCAGAACATGATATTCCTCATCTACGACTGGTAAATGACGTACTTTTTTCTCACGCATCATTTTAAGTGCTTCACGTACAGTGTTTGATGGAGCCAATGTGTATGGCTCGTGATTCATAATCTCTTCAACGATCATAGACTCTTCCCCTTTGTATTGGTTTTAATACATGAACCGGCTTCTAAAGCGTAGCCTATCGAATCGTTCCATTGTTTCAGGCGGTACACGTTTCCCTTCACGCGCCATTAGACAGTTTGCAGGATGAGATGTGATTTCTGGGTCATCTGTTGCAAAATACACGAAGCCAGCAGAGCTCATCATACGTTCCATCATTTTACGATAGTCCCATACATTTAAGCCTGTTCCCTTCAAATCCCAATGCCAATAATATTCTGTCGTAAGTACTAGATAATCTTCCATTTCGTCGCCCATAAATGAAACGGCTAGAAGTGCCTTTCCAGCTCCTGTACCCCGATAGGCTGGGATCACTTCAATAGCACCAAGTTCAATCATATTTTCGATAGGATCTTCTGACCACCGTTCTAAAGGATCTGGATATAGATAAGTGACATAGCCGACGACGATATGGCCATTTCGAATAATGATTATACGTCCTTCTGGAAGACTAGCGATTTCAATGATGGCTTGATGTTGTTGTTTTGGGGGCCTAAATGCAACTAAGTCCTCATGGAATGAATACTCAGCTAATTTTTCTGGAGAAACAGGTCCTTCAACATACACAGTACCATGCTTTGTTTCCTTTGTAACAGAAAAAAAAGTTTTTTTATGTTCCATATATACACCACCTGACTTTTATAATTCCATTATAACGGATTTTATGCGAAAATACGCTTGATTTTACGAAATATAACTAAATTGTTAGAAAAATAAAAACATTGAGACATTCTGTGGAGATTCGTGTAAAATAGATTTATATTGTATCTGTTATTTAACAGATTTTATAGATTTATTCAGTAAACACCTGATTCGTATTGTTTTTACTGTTCTATAACACTTGTTGGATAACGTGAATGCTTTTAACTGAAGAAACAGGTCTATTGGGGATTACGTCCTATTAAGGGCGAATGAAAATCTGTTTACTCAAATGTTAGGGCGAATGTAAAGAAAGGGGTAGTTTCATGGGGATGAAAACAATGGAGAGATTAAGAGCTTTACCAGAGCAATACAATTTACCAAATTATGAGGATGCAGCTGCAACTCATGATTGGGCGGAGACAGAGAAAGCATTTAGTTGGTATGAGACAGGTAATGTGAATATGGCATATGAGGCGATTGACCGACATACTGAGACATACCGTAAAAATAAAGTTGCGCTTTACTATAATGATGGCAAACGTAAAGAGTCTTATACTTTCAATGAAATGAAAAAAATGACAAATAAAGTGGCTAACGTTTTAAAATCTTTAACAGATTTAGAAAAAGGTGACCGCATGTTTATTTTCATGCCACGTTCACCTGAGCTTTACTTCTCTTTATTAGGTGCATTAAAAATGGGCGTTATTGTAGGTCCTCTATTTGAAGCATTTATGGAAGGCGCTGTATATGACCGTTTAGCTGATAGTAATGCGAAAGTATTGGTAACAACACCAGAGTTAATTGGTCGTGTGCCACTAGATAAATTACCGAATTTGCAAAGAGTTTTCCTTGTAGGGGATGACATTGAAGAGTCAGAGCAAATTATAGATTTTAATAAATGTTTACAAGCAGCATCGCCGGAGTTCGAAATTGAATGGGTAGATCGTGAAGATGGTATGATTCTTCATTATACTTCAGGTTCAACTGGTGCACCAAAGGGTGTTCTACATGTGCATAATGCGATGTTACAACAATATCAATCTACACAATGGGTACTTGATTTACGTGATGATGATATTTACTGGTGTACAGCAGACCCAGGTTGGGTAACTGGTACATCTTACGGTATCTTTGGTCCATGGTTAAACGGTGTTACTATGTTAATCGTCGGTGGACGTTTCTCACCACAAGCTTGGTATAAAGCAATTGAAGACTATAGTGTAACGGTTTGGTATAGTGCACCAACTGCATTCCGTATGTTAATGGGGGCAGGAAGTGGTATTTTAGAAAACTATGATCTTTCTTCACTACGTCACGTATTATCTGTAGGCGAACCTTTAAACCCTGAAGTAATTCGTTGGGGCTTTGAGGAACTTGGACATCGTATCCATGATACATGGTGGATGACTGAAACAGGTGCACATATGATTTGTAACTATCCAAGTATGGACATCAAGCCAGGTTCCATGGGTAAGCCATTACCTGGTGTATATGCAACAATTGTTGACGATGCAGGAAATGAAGTACCACCATTTACAATGGGGAACTTAGCTGCACGTCGAGGCTGGCCTTCTATGATGCGTCAAATCTGGGGGAATCCAGATCGATATGAATCGTATTTCTTAAAAGGGGAATGGTATGTATCTGGAGACTCAGCGTATATGGATGATGAAGGGTACTTCTGGTTCCAAGGTCGTGTGGATGATGTAATTATGACGGCTGGTGAACGTGTTGGCCCGTTCGAGGTTGAGAGTAAATTACTAGAGCATCCAGATGTAATTGAAGCCGGTGTAATTGGTAAGCCTGACCCTGTTCGTGGTGAGATTATTAAAGCCTTTGTGTCATTACGTGAGGGTGTTGAGCCGTCTGATGCGCTAATCGAAGATATTCGTAATTTCGTGAAAAAAGGTTTATCTGCACATGCTGCACCTCGTGAAATCGAATTTAAAGATAAGTTGCCAAAAACAAGAAGTGGTAAAATAATGCGCCGTGTGTTAAAAGCGTGGGAACTAAATTTACCAACAGGTGACCTTTCAACAATGGAAGATTAATTTTTTATACAAAAGATGCATAAAAATAAGGTAGGAATTCATTCGTTTAACGAAAGGGTTTCTACCTTATTTTTCGATTTTATATGAAATGTCGGTGCAATGCGTTTTTATTGCTGTGAATTATTGTGTTTTTAATAGATTATTAAGAAAATAAATAAAAATACGGTTGACTTAATAATTATGCAGACGTATACTATTTTTATCTTAATTCGGCAGAACTTTCTCACTTCTATTGGTGGTGAGACGAATTTGAACTTATTACTTTGAGGTGAGTGCAATGAAAGTAGGAATTGTTGGCGCAACAGGATACGGCGGGTTAGAGTTAATTCGTTTTTTACATAATCATAAAGCGGTGGAGCAAATTGATTTATTTACATCTTCAGAAGAAGGTGTTGTGTTTTCTTCTAAGTTTGGGCACCTAATCAATATTGCGGATACACCGCTACAAAAAATCGATTATGAAGCACTAGAGAAGTTTGATGTTGTTTTTACTAGTACCCCATCAGGTGTGACAAGTAAACTGCTCCCACCACTTGTAGGAAAAGGGCCAAGGCTAATTGATTTGTCAGGGGATTTTCGGCTAAAGGACCTCGCAAGCTACGAACAGTGGTACGGAAAAGAAGCAGCACCAGCTGAGGCGATTGCGAAAAGTGTCTATGGCTTAACAGAATGGAATGCAGAAAACGTAAAACATGCACCATTAATTGCAAATCCCGGTTGTTATCCAACGGCTGTATTGCTTTCATTGTTACCATTATTAAAAGAAAGATTAATTGATCCACGTTTTTTAGTGGTCGATGCGAAAAGCGGTATTTCTGGCGCGGGGAATAAGCCATCACAAGCAACGCATTACAGTGAGGCAAACGATAACTTTTCAATTTATAAAACGAACACACATCAACATATTCCAGAAATTGAGCAAGCAATTTCTATGTTTGCAGGAATCGATACAACGATTTCCTTTAATACACATTTAGTACCGATGACGCGTGGCATCTTATCGACAGCTTATGCACCGGTTATGCCAGGGGTTACAGAGGCACAATTAGTTGCTTGTTTACAAGCGAAGTATGAAGATCATCCATTTGTGAGAATCGTGACAGATGCAAATGGTCTTGCTACAAATCGCGTAAAAGGTTCGAACTACTGTGACATTTTTGTCAAAGTGGATAGCCGTACAAATCGTGCGACGATTGTCAGCGTCATTGACAATTTAGTTAAGGGAGCTGCGGGTCAAGCGATTCAAAATATGAACGTTCAATTTGATTTACCACAAACGACAGGGCTGGATGTCGTACCGTTTTTCATCTAAAAATTGGTAAGCACGCCGCAGATTGCTGTGTGCTTCTCTTATTTCATATAACCCAAGGAGGAGTTTTATTATGACACTAACAGCATCGACGAATGTTATGAAAAAATTATCAAGCAAAAATATTGTTTCACCTAAAGGCTTTAAAGCAGCAGGCATGCATTGTGGTTTAAAGCATAAGAAGAAAGATTTAGCTGTATTAGTGAGTGATGTACCAGCGAGTGTAGCAGGGGTTTTCACAACAAATGCTGTACAGGCAGCACCATTAAAAGTGACAAAAGAAGTTGTCTATACGACGAAAAAAATGCAGGCGATGATCGTAAACTCTGGAAATGCTAATGCATGTACCGGGAAACAAGGCGTGAAGGATGCTCAGATGATGCAATTTTTAACAGCCGAAAAACTGGGTATTGATGCTAATTTAGTAGGTGTTTGTTCTACGGGTGTCATCGGAGAAATTATTAATATGGCACCAGTTTCAAGCGGAATTGCTCAATTAGAGCCATTAGATAGCCTAGAAAGTGCAATCGATTTTGCACAGGCAATTATGACAACTGATACTGTGATGAAAAATACTAGTTACAGTACAATCATTGATGGCAAAGAGGTCGTGATGGCAGGTGTAGCGAAAGGATCAGGTATGATTGAGCCAAATATGGCAACAATGCTTGGCTTCATCACAACAGATGCAAATATCGAATCAGACGTATTACAAGCGGCATTATCTGAGATTACGAACTTAACGTTTAACGCTATTACAGTAGATGGCGATACATCTACTAATGATACTGTCGTTGTGATGGCAAACGGCTTAGCTGGCAATGAACCATTAACGCCAGTACATCCAGATTGGAAGAACTTTTACTACACATTAAAAACAGTTGCACAGGACTTAGCAAAAATGATTGCGAAAGATGGAGAAGGTGCAACTAAACTTATTGAGGTAGAAGTAGACGGGGCTATTTCAGATGAAGAAGCTCTTAAAATAGCAAAAACTGTAGTAGGTTCACCTCTTGTAAAAACAGCAGTCTTTGGTTGTGACGCAAACTGGGGCCGTATTATTTGCGCAGTTGGCTATAGTGGTGCAACAGTTGACCCAGACAAAATTACGATTAAAATCGGGGGCGCGACAATGGTTGAAAACGGCGAGCCAATTAAATTCTCTGAAGATGAATTAATCCAGATTTTAAAAATGCACGAAGTAAAAATCTACGTGTCACTTGGTGTTGGGGAAGGCCACGGACACGCTTGGGGATGTGACTTAACTTATGACTACGTTCAAATCAACGCATCATACCGCTCGTAAGCGTATGGTCATTAAGCTGGGCGGCAGTACGCTAGAAGGCTTAAATGAAGAGTTTTTTGTGAACTTTAAAAAGCTGCAAGATGAAGGTGTGGAGCTCATAATTACACATGGTGGTGGGCCAGCGATTAATCGTGAGCTTGCTGCTCGTCAAGTGGAGTCACATGCGTTAAATGGTATTCGTGTTACGAGTGAAGCGGCTATCGATATTGTACAGTCGACATTAATCGGTAAGGTTAATCCAGCACTAGTACACGAATTAACAACAGCTGGTATTGCTGTAGTTGGCTTAAATGGCTTTGATGGACAGTTAATTGAAGCTAACTTTTTAGATAAAGATGTTTACGGTTTTGTCGGGGAAGTAAAGGCGGTTAATACATCGTTATTAGAAAAAATGATTAGTGCTGGCCTTGTCCCTGTCATCGCTTGTGTTGGTGCGAGTACAGATGGTCAGGCTTTAAATATTAATGGCGACACTGTGGCAAGTGAAATTGCACTTGCTATTGGTGCAGATAGCTTATTACTTGTAACAGATGTTAAAGGTATTCGTATTAATGATGAATATCAAACAGAAGTAACACCTTCCTTAATTGAAAGGTGGATTAAGGAAGAGCATATCTACGGTGGGATGATTCCGAAGGTACAAGGGGCAATGGATTGCTTAAATGCGGGTATCCCATCAGTACAAATTGTCGGAGATACGCTAGTGGGTACGACAATTTTAAGTGAGGAGCTAGTGAGATGAGTACATTATTCGGAAACTATGGGAAACGCCGTGCACAAATTGTCAAAGGGCAAGGAACAATTGTAGAGGATTCTTCGGGGAAAAAATATTTAGATTTTACGAGTGGGATTGCAGTTGTCAGTCTTGGACATGCGCATCCAGTAATTGTGAAAGCTTTGCAGGAACAAAGTGAGAAGCTTTGGCATATTTCGAATTTATTTGATATTCCTGGGCAAGAGAAGGTTGCAGAGAAGTTAGTGGCAGATACACATTTCTCTCATGCGTTTTTCTGTAATAGTGGGGCTGAAGCGAATGAAGCGGCCATCAAATTAGTACGTAAACATACAGGGAAAAATCATATCATTACTTTTGAAAAGTCCTTCCATGGTCGTACATTTGGGGCAATGTCTGCAACTGGACAGGGCAAGATTCATAATGGCTTTGGTCCACTAGTTGATAAATTTACGATACTGCCATTCAATGATGTAGCAGCACTTGAAGCAGTTATTGATGATTCAGTAGCAGCGATCATGCTTGAAATGATTCAAGGTGAAGGTGGCGTCAATTCTGTTACTCCTGAATTTGCACAAGCAATTGCTACTATTTGTGAAGATAATGGAATTTTACTAATTATTGATGAAGTGCAAACGGGTATTGCTCGTACAGGTACTCGTTATGCATATGAACAAACTATTCTAAAGCCAAATATCGTGACATTAGCGAAAGGCTTGGGTGGTGGATTTCCAGTAGGTGCAATGCTTGGTACAGCTGAGTTTTACGATACATTTAGCCCGGGTACACATGGTACAACTTTCGGTGGCAATCCACTTGCAATGAGTGTAGCTGAAGCTGTCCTAAATTATGTTTTTGAATCAGCATTTTTACAAAATGTCGAAGAGTTATCAACATATTTTGTTGAGCAGCTAAAAGCGAATTTACCAGCTACTTATACAGTACAAGGGCAGGGATTACTACTTGGTGTCGGCTGTGGAGAAACAGAAGTTGCTGCTTATATTGCAGCCGCAGAAGAGAAGGGCTTGTTATTAGTAGGTGCAGGGCCGAATGTTATTCGTTTGCTACCACCGCTTACTGTGACAAAAACAGAAATTGACGAAGCTGTTGCTATTTTGAAAACAATTTTACTATAAAAGGCATGTTTCTAAAAAAGAGTTCATCCGTCTATGAAAGCCGAGATGAACTCTTTTAATTACGCTTCGTTTTGGACTTGTTTCACTAGTGTTTGCACCAAACTAGGTAGCCAATCATGTAATTGGCTAAACGTAAAACCTGCTTTTTCTGCTTTAGTTGTGGCCATATACCAATCTGCAGGAATACCATATGGTGAACGAGTTTTGTCATCCCCACCGATAAGTGCCACCTTCGCAAGTTTGCCACTGGCTTCTTCAATTAATCCAAGTAAACCCTTTAAAGAGATAGTGCCTGTTGCTGTTGCATTAAAGGGACCTTCAATATTAGAAACACCAGAAAAATATAAAAATGCAGCAGCTTCATTTTCTGTAATAAAGCTCATTTTAGCATCAACATTCGGTAATGAAATGGGCTCTTCATTCAATATCTTTTCAATGTGGAAGTGTAAACGGCGTGTGTAGTCATGCTCACCGACGACAATAGGGAAACGCACAGCAACTACAGGGAACGTTGCTTGTTTAAACAAGACAGCTTCAGCTTGTTTTTTACCTTCACCATAAGTGAAATCCTCTCTGTTACCCATACGAATTTCATACGAATATGGATCGAAATTAGTTTCTGTTTTAACAACACCATCTGCCTCATACGTAGCGAGGGTTGAGGTGAAAACTAGTTTTTTTGTTTTACCTCGTAAAATTTCTACAAGATCACGGGCTTCATTTGAGGAATAGCAAATATTATCATAGACAATATCCCAAGTGAGACCGTTTAATACTTGGGCAAAGGCCTGTGTGTCGTTGCGGTCAACAATAAGATGCTGTAGTCGATTGTCAAAAGGGTTAGTGCGTAGACCCCGTGTTAAAATCGTCACTTCATGCCCATTTTCAATGCATAGCTCTACGAGTTTTTTTCCGAAAAAACGTGTACCACCGATTATTAAAATTTTCATATTTCTCCCCACCCTTAACACTTGTTGTTTTTTCTATCATGACAAAAAAACAAGCTTCCCACAATCCTAAAGTGATTGCTGAAAGCTTGTCGGTTGCGTATTGCGCGAGAATGACTTATTAATTATTCGGTGGGTACATCGGTAGGAGGTGGAGGTGGAATTACACTACCTCCGTTATTATTTTCTCCATTGGAGCCATTGTCACCGGAATTGTTATTTCCATTCCCATTATTTGACCCGTTTGAATTGCCATTATTAGATCCATTCGAGTTTCCGTTATTAGATCCATTTTCTTCGTTTGAGCCATCACCATTGCCGCTACCATCAGTCGGTGGTACTGGAGTTTCGACTTGTTCATCGTCAGTCTCTGTGTCTCCACCATTCGATACAACATTAGATTGTGCAGATGATAAACCGGTAATATCTACAGCGACTACAACATAAGATCCACCACTTGGCACTGAAACACTGTGCGTCGATTCAAGTACGGAATTGATTAGTGTGTTACTTCCGTTTGCGACGTTATAAATGCGATAGCCAACAACATCATTAGAAGAACTTGTCCAAGATAGTGTATTTCCATTAAGAGTTGCGCTTACTGCAACAGGCGCATTTCCATCAGCAGGGAAATCAGCCGCTGCGACTGACGACTGGGATAGTGACGAATTTTTAGGTAGTAAACTTGTTGGATTACCACCAAGTGGACCGAGCATGCGTTTGATAAAGGCTTGGTTAAGACCTGAACCACCTGTTTTTACAAATTCCTTAGGCGTATTTGGATGTGCATTGTACGTTTTACCTTGGATTGTGACGACACTAGATGATCCACCTAGGCTATCGTCAGGTTTGGATGGTAAAAATACGTTCGCATTAAATAAATCTGATCGTACAAGACCAGCACTCTGGCATGCTGCAGAAGGAGCTAGGCCAGATATACCACAGAATGATGCAGTGACAACATTTTTCGGTTTTTTAAAGATTGTTTTAGCATCAATCAATTCTTTATCTACATCATACATAGCATTCATTAATGTACCCCATAGTTTATTAACACGTGTACTTGGTTGTAGGTACGTATTATTGAATGTGTAAAGTGAACGCTGTTTGTCATAGCCCATCCATACACCAAGTGAAACATTTGGGTTATAGCCGACTAGCCAAACGTCTTTATAATTATCAGTTGTCCCTGTTTTCGCAGCAAAATCAGAAGAGAATTTTAAAGTTCTATTGGCTTCTGTCCCTGTTCCTGATTTTAAAACATCACGCATCATATCTGTAATGATATACGATGTTTCAGGACTAAATACTTGGACAGGCTCTACTTCATGTTGATAAATTGTATTACCATCAAGGTCTACTATTTTCTCAATCATATAAGCATCAATAAACTGTCCACCATTTGCGAATGTAGCAAATGCATTTGTATTTTCTTCAACAGACGTCCCGATTTTTAATCCCCCAATACTTGCAGAAGGGTTTTCATAGTCTTCAGCATGTAACTTCGAAAAGCCCATTTGTGCTAAATACTCTGCAGGTCGTTTGTTAATAATTTGATGATATAAACGCCCTGTCGATATGTTTTGTGAGCTTGCTAATGCCTCACGTGCTGGAATTAGTCCGCGCTCTTCACTAGCGATATAGTTGTTTGGCTTCCAACCATTCCAATTAAATTTAACGTCTACTAATGGGCTACCTGCACCAATTACACCGTATTCAATTGCCGGTGCATAAACGAGTAAAGGCTTCATTGTTGAACCATTTGCACGGTAAGCTTGTGTCGCATGGTTTAATTCTTCAGTTTTGAAGTCACGACCGCCAAGGAAGCTTAAAATTCTACCTGTGCTGTTTTCAATTAAAATACTACCAACTTGAACAGGCATTTCTATATTAATCTCTTCGCCAGTCACAGGGTCTTTTCCTTTACTTGTATACGTATGACCGTAGTATTTAAAATTATCCGCTGTTTTGCGCATGGCATCGTACATATCTTTATTAATAGTTGAGTAAATACGATAGCCTTTTGAGCGCACATCGCGGTCTGCTAAAATCATATATTTTTCCTTGAGCTTTTCTTCGGTCTTTAAGCGCTCAGGATCGATTCCATCTTTTTCTGCTAAAATTTCAGCAATGATCTGTTTCGCGCGACCTTCCAGTTCATATGTTAACCATGGATATTTGTCTTCTGGACGTAATTCAGGTGCACGGAAATCAGCTGTTATATCATATTCTAATGCAACATTGTACTGCTGATCATCAATATACCCAGCTTCTTTCATTCGATATAGAACCGTCTTCATACGGTCAATCCCGGGTTGTAGTGCTTTCTCACTTTTTAAAACACCTGTATTTGTAAACGGTGTATATGCATAAGGTGCTTGGGGAATACCAGCGATATAGGCAGCTTGCGGAAGTGTTAAATCCTTCGCCTTCACTCCGAAAATGCCCTCTGCTGCAGTTTCAATCCCTGCAATATTACGTCCTGATGCATTACGGCCATAAGGGATAATATTGAGATAGGCTTCTAAAATTTCTTCTTTTGTCATGAAGTGCTCTAAGCGCATTGCGAGCAACAGTTCTTTCGCTTTTCGCTCGTAGGATACTTCATTTGTTAACACTTGGTTTTTAATTAGCTGTTGTGTCAGTGTTGATCCACCTGTTTGTGTTGAAGAGTTTGTGACATCTTGTAATAGACCACGGAACACCGCTTTTGGCACAATCCCATTGTGTTCACGGAAATATTCATCTTCAGTTGCTAGTACAGCATTAATTACATCTGGTGAAACTGCGCTTAGTGAGGTTTCACGACGATCTAAATCTGTTCGTAATTTCCCAATATAAATATCATTGGCAAAGTAAATTTCACTCGTTTCCTCATAATTGAAAATGAGTTCACGCAACTCATCTTTCGAGCGAAGTGGCTCATCTTTTACAAGTGAGGCGAAATAACCTGCGCCTACAGAGCCAACAAAAACTACACCAACAAGTACAAAGATTAAAAATAGTAAAAGTAAGTTCCAGGTCACACTGCCTGAAAAACGTAAAGTTTTCATCCATTTTTGTTCGAGTAGCTTATCGATCTTTGCGTTGATCTTTTCAATCCAATCTTTCACGTAATCGACCTCCTAAAATCATGGTCTATTATAGCATATTTTGATTTGTCTAGAACATAGATATTGACTTTGAGAAAGATTCGTTTAAAATAATGTTTATAGTTTTCTAGTGTTGAAAAGTTTGAAGTAGTTTCTATATTCCCTGTTTAGAGAGCTAGCGGTTGGTGAAAGCTAGTCATAATGTAGAGACGAATTACGTACTTGGAGCTTAGACGTGCGCGCCTGCGATAAAGGCGGTCAATGAAGAGGAAGATGGATGACATCTTCAAGCCGGGTGGTACCGCGTTAAGTGAACTTTAACGTCCCTGCATGCAACTTGTTGCGTGTAGGGACTTTTTTATTTTCATCAGTGGCTATCTAAACACCCATTAAAATGAAGATATTGCCTCCAGCGGATGTCCTTACACGTAACAAGCAACAAACATTTCTAGGAGGAATTAAGATGACAAGCGAATTATTACAAGATTTAGAATGGCGTGGCCTTCTATACCAACAAACGGATGCTGAAGGTATGGAAAAATTATTAGAGGAACAATCAGTTTCTTTATACTGTGGTGTTGACCCAACTGCAGATTCTATGCATATTGGTCATATCGTGCCACTTTTAACGCTTCGTCGTTTCCAAAAAGCAGGGCATCGTCCAATTTTACTTGTAGGTGGAGCAACAGGAATGATCGGGGATCCATCTGGTCGTTCTGAAGAGCGTCAATTACAAACAGTAGAACAAATCGATAAAAACGTCCAAGGGATACGTGGACAATTAGAGCGTATTTTTGAATTTGCTGAAGAAGGAAACGGTGCACAATTAGTAAATAACCGCGACTGGATTGGTGGCATAAACACAATTGAATTTTTACGTGATTATGGAAAATTGATTAACGTTAATTACATGCTAGCAAAAGATACAATTGCGTCACGTTTGGATACAGGTATTTCATTTACTGAATTTGCATATACGTTAATTCAAGGAATTGACTACAATCACTTATACAACCACTACAATTGCCGTATTCAAGTAGGTGGATCTGATCAATGGGGTAATATTACTACGGGTCTTGAAGTAATTCGAAAAACACATGAAGATGAAACTAAAGCATTTGGTATTACGATTCCATTAGTTACAAAAGCAGATGGCACTAAATTCGGTAAAACAGCTGGTGGAGCAGTGTGGTTAGATGGTAAGAAAACATCTCCGTATGAATTCTACCAATTCTGGATTAACGCAGCGGATGCAGACGTTATAAAATATTTAAAAATCTTCACATTCTTAACGCGTGAAGAAATTGAAGCGTTGGCTGTATCTGTAGAGGAAGAGCCACATTTACGTAAAGCACAAAAAGCACTTGCAGAAGAAATGACACGCTTAATCCATGGTCAAGAAGCATTAGACCAAGCAATCCGTATTACAGCAGCATTATTCTCTGGGGATTTAAAGGCACTTTCAGCAGAAGAAATGAAAGATGCTTTTAAAGATGTTCCTTCTATTGAAATGGCGAAAGAAAGTAAAAACATTGTGGATTTACTAGTTGAGGCGAAAATCTCATCTTCTAAACGTCAAGCTCGCGAAGATGTTACAAATGGAGCAATCAGTGTAAACGGTGAAAAGGTAACAGACCTTGCGTACACAGTGGATGAAAAAGATCGTCTGGAAGATGCATTTAGCATTGTACGTCGTGGTAAGAAAAAATACCATATGGTCAAATTTAACTAAATCTATTAATAGGAAAATCCCCTCGGAAATATTTCTGAGGGGTTTTTTATATGGATTATAGTTTTGATTGTTTTAAAGGTTCTATAATATTTGTTGGGGTTTTTACACAATTACAAGCATGAAAAAAACACAGATTCACCGATTTATATATACTTGAATTGTCAAGAAACAA
>NZ_JBIWEY010000049.1:0-29058 GCF_044762775.1 Lysinibacillus sp. NPDC096418 | reverse complement strand
AAAATTAAACGGCTTAAGCCCTCTAGAATACAGGGTTCAAGCCGCTTAAAGTATTTTTATTATTTCCACTGTCTACTTGACAGGGAGCAGTTCATATCACAACATTCATGGCTTTTTAATGTGCGCCCAAACTTGTATTTGGGAACGTTATTAAGAATACAAATGTATAAATATTTTTAACGTTTAAAAAGAATTTTTGGATATATCTGGTACAATTGATTTGAAGGGAGGTACGGGCTATGAAGAAAGTAAGAATAGGTTTGGGGCTAAGCATTATATGTATAGTTATTTTTATTTTTGGCGGATATCGTTTTACACCTTTGGCAGCCGCAAAAGCAAATTCATTTGTAACGAAAGATTATGAACTTATTGGCGAATATAAAAATGATACGAGTATATTTTATTTATTTAAAAATGATGGGCAACAACATTATAGGACTGTTTATGTGAATCAAAACAACCTTATTTATCGGAGCAATTATTCAAATATATTTCCTTATAGTAATGATGATTTACAGACGATTGGCGGAATGAGTATTCAAGATGAAAACGAAGCAGCTACAGTATTAATTATTCATTCTCTTGATGAAAATGTGGCTTCCATTCGATTAGAATCAGATTTCGGCATTGAAACTAAAGAAATTTTGAAGGATGAAATCGCGTATTTTTTATTACCCTTTGCTAAACAAATTGACCAACTTAATGCAGTAGCTTTAGATAAAAATGGCAACAAATTATATTACTACGGATATGAAAGCAATAACTCATTTAATAATTTAAAGTGGTATAAAATTGAGAACTAAAAATCCATTTACAACCAAGCCTCCTTTTATTCGGTTCAATAAGAGGAGGCTTGGTTCCCTAAGTTTAATTTGGGAACGTTATTTTGAATGCATTTGTATAATAATATCTATTCATCGAAGGTCCACAATTTATCTTTAAAAATTACAAATCACCAATAATTTCCGATATTAGTAATAAGTAAACTTTACTCGGAGGTATTGAATGAAAATTACACAGTCACAGGTAATCCCTCAAACGATTACTATACAAAAGACAGATACAGTAAAACAGCGAACAAGCGCCCAAGAACAGCTTGATAGCTATACGCCGGCGAATAGACAAGAGCTATGGGGCTATTCCGTAAACGAAGTAAAAAAATTTGTGCCGAATACATTTACACACCCGAACTGGAACCTAATTCCAACAAAGGGCATGGAAACACCGTCCCAAGAACAATTAGTGGCACAAATTCAGGATCTCGCACGTAATATTCCCGATAAGAAAACAGGCACGAAAGAGGAATGGGATATATTTTGGGCGAAGAAAATTCAATTGAGGGTACAGTACACATCACTCGTATCACCTGACCGTAAAGCACTCCACGCAGCGGCGTTAAAGGTAGCGAAAAAAGTGGAGGAAGAACAACCAAAACATACACGTCCATTAACATTAGTCGACTATTTAATTACGGATGATTTAGATTTAACTTTAGATCCGGAGACTAGAAAAATGATGCACAACGCAAGTATTACACCGATTCATCGAACAGGCGGTGGCTACGATTATGAAATAAACTATGGCGGGCAAGTCGTGATGAGAAGTATAAATGGTAGTTGGGGTTATGAAGCAACACCAGCTGAACTCGCACGACAAAATGAATTTGAACGTATTTTTGAGGCGGCGCAGGTAGGGTAGCATGTGAAATATAAGTTTTATATCTAATGGATGAAGCCATTTATTAAAACGTATAACCACACATAGTAAAAAGCCATTTTGAGTGTTTTAAAATGGCTTTTTACTATGTGGTATTGGTTCCCAAAGCGACGTTTGGGAATATTAACTCTCAAAAAATCCATTAATAATTGAATTTAATTCGTTCGCACAACGCATCGGAAAATCATGGGCAGCTTTCGGCATCATCAATGTACGACAATAGGTGTTTTTAGCTAGCAATTGAAGCGAATCTTTTATATCCTTACTCTCTCGATCACCACAAATAGCCAACATAGGAATTTCCACATTTAAATATTGTGGGAAATGCTTGATATTCAGCGTCTGTTTAAAAAATTCTTGATAATTTTCGACTGTCATTTTCGGTGCATACGCTAACATATAATCACTCTGCTCTTTCGTATAACGCCAATACTTCGTCTGTAGTTTAATCAGCCATCTATACTGCAATAGCTTTACTGTTAATGGTGCATATTTACAATACATTTTAATCGACTTTTCATTCGGGGCTACCCAAGCACTTAAAAACACTGCTTTTGCAAACATACATGGATTTTCAGCAACTAACATAACTGCCAGCTGAGCACCGATTGAATGACCCATAATGTGAATTTGAGATTTATTTAACGACCTGATTAACTCAACCAATTCTTCTTTTAATCTACTTGAGTCATATTTTAATGCAACGGACTCGCCTGCCCCATATAAATGAGGTATAACAAGGTGAAAATCTTTTAATAGCTCATATTGTTGTGTAAATGTATGTACTGCCATTGCTCCATGTAATAATAAAATCGTAGGATTATCCTTATCTCCGTATTCATCGAAATAGATCATCGAATACCTCCAATAGCTGCTGAATTTTAAAATTAATATTTGAGGCGATTATCTCTCTAATCAAGGTATATTTTTTTCCACTGTTCAATTAGAGCTAAGAAATCCTTTTCTACTTCATCGGTATCCCAATTATTTACAAGCATTCTTTGTCTCAAATAACCATCTGCTGTCCAGCATATTTCTCTATACATCAAATTTACATCAATATCTATACGAAATTCAGTCCCCCTCATTGTTTCCAATAATAAGCTTTCGTTCTCAACTACAATCTTATGAACGCTTAATTGAATTGACTTTTGAATTTCTAAATCAGGCTCATAGTAGGCTTTTAAACAAAAAGCATTAAGATATGGATATTTACGTATTAAAGTGCACTTTGCTATTAAATTTCTTTTCAACATCTCAAAAAAATCTTTTGTTTCTGTAACTTTGAATTCGCTAGAAATTTCTCTCGTTTTTTTAAGTGCAAAATCCCATAAATATAAATATAATGTGTGCTTATTATGAAAGTAATGAAATAAAAGTGATTTTGAAACCTCGCTTTCTTTAGCAATATCTAGCATAGAAGCTTTACGATAAATATTATTTGAAAAAACTTTATAAGCAGCATTCAAAATTTTATTTTGTTTCTCTAAGGATAATGAAAAAAATTTATTGTTCATTAGTAGCCTCCATTAACCGTTTCGGTCAATATAATCATATCTTCATTGACCGTTTTACAGAAGACCCTATCTTAAAAAATTGTTATTCAATAATATGGCCCGATTGTTGAAGAAATTTCCCTTGAAATTATAATAGCTTAATTAATGAATCATGGATAATTTCACTTTTTGTGAGATTAAATATTGTACAGTATTTACAAATTTGACTTATAATGAAAGTATGCAAATTGAGTTTTTTGCTGTTTGGCTTTTCGTATATTCATTGTATTTATTCTATATGTTGTGATTTTATATGATTTTTCATGAAAAGGAGTAGGCTAAAAGCTAAACTACTTTTTGTTGACAAAAGTGACATTACTAAATTTAGCGTACAAATAGGCTTATTTCTGATACATTTTTTGATTGGGGGTGGGGAATACCATGAATTTCTATAAAATCCTATTTCAAGCAAGCAAGAAAACAACACCTTTGCATAAGCAATTATCTTTGAATGACACCGCTCTAGTTGGTAAAAATGGATATTCATTTGGGATTCAGTACTCACCTGAATCCTATAATACTTGGTTAATGGACGAAAAGATATTTGAAATATTTGTACATAGCTCGGTAAAACAACTTATAATGACTAATTATAAATTCTTAAATCTCATAAATAGGCAAAATGAATTTAATTTAAACTTAGTTGATTGTAAATTGGGAAATAATATTGATATTGATTCCTTTTTGCAAGGAGAAAAAATTGATCCTGAAACATTAAATATTATAATTGACAATCACGGGTTTCAAATTTTACAGGTATACTTCAGATCAAAAGATAAGCACATGATCACTCTGAAATCAAATGGAGTACTAGGAGTAGATAGTGAATTGTCTGAAGGCGAGATTAATGATATTAAGAAATTAATAGACTTTCTTGGTTTTGGTCCGGCGGTGATTGTATGAAAATTGCAGTTCAATTATTAAAAACATTTGTAATTACATTAATTGTTGCATTCACAGCAACTAGCAATCAAAATCTAATTTACAATATTTTAGATAAGCTAGGATATGAGAATGATGTACTGAAAAAAACTGTACTTAGTGCTGTAATAACATTATTAATTGGGTTACTCTCTATTTTAATATCATATTTATGGTCAGCAATTACTTCGATAATTAAAAAGATGGATGTTACCCTTATTACGATAATTAATGGGAGAAAAAAAGAAACCATCAAATTTACTCCTTCTAATTATGAATACGACTCCCAGGACGTTGAAATAGAAATTACTCTTCAACCTAAGGGTCGGCTATCAAACTTATTAATAAAAAAATTAGGAGTTACACTGGATGTTTATTTTAACCCTGAGTTAATAGATGTTTCCTATTCAGATAGGTGGGATTGTGAAGCGAATCAGGTTTTTAATATTTATGAAAGAAAGATCTCCGTAGATTTGCTGGGGAAAATAGATATTAAAGGGAGAACGTTTAGTGGGAAATCCCATAAATTAAACGAGCGGTTTAAAGTTAAGCCAATACGAGTTAAGAGTGCAGAAACTTATTTGGACTATGTAATTGTATCTACTAAGTTTGGGAAACTTGGAAAAACTCTTTCTGGTTATCTATTATCAGTTAAATATGAACCATTGAAAGTAAACTGTGAGGGGGATGTAGATTGACAAGCTCTAAAATAACCTGTAAATTGTTCAAACTGACAGGGATAAACAGTTTGGACGATGTAAAAATAAATATTTTAAATAGAAGTTTTGCTGAGCCTCTAATGGTTTCAAAACGTGACGGTAAACTAATTAGTAGTTTGCCAGAAGATGAGAAAAACTTTTATTATACTTGGGGAGATATATCTGAACCTAATGAACTCAAATCACAGACGATAGGTGAAAATCAAGAAGAGAAGGAATTATGTGTAGAGTACCTTAGTGCTACTGCAAATATTGAATATCCGAAAAGAAGAAAAAAAGACTCAAATGGGAATATTCTCCCGAAAACGCAAAGAGTAAATTACACTCAAGTAGTAACCTACTTCATGTCGTTTAATAACTCTGTTCACTTAATTATTTGCTCATCAAATGATTCTCACCAAGTGAGAGTAAGACAACTAGTCGGGACAAGTTTCATAGCTAATGCTGATAAAGAATATGAGATACCTTCAGATTTATTTAACTGGCTCTTTTTTCAGTTTATTGAAAACAATGGTTCCCTGGGTAAGGGGCTTAATTTGATGAATATTGGCGGGTTTATCGGGAACACGGCAGATGAGCATAACGTCTTTAAAGGAATTTCTGACCAAACATCGGAACTGATTATAACTAAAGCTTTTATAAGTAACGGTGAAATATTGAGGACAATTACCGCTAGACTTCGAAACGAAGATATAGACATTGTTTTCGCAATTGATTATGAGTCTAATACACAGATTTATGTAAGTCAATCACAAAAATTGAAACTTCTTGATGCTGAGGATAATGATATTTTCTTTATTATCTATTTATACAGTCACTTAATACCTAAGCTAAAATCTTTATATGATAAAGCTTCTGAGCGATTTCTTTCAACAGAAAAAAACCAGTTCTCAGAGAAGATAGGTTTAGAGGTTATAAAGTCTATAATAAGTAAAAATTCACTGAGTTTAGACGATGTCTCAATAATATTTAATTGTCCCTCCGATTTTCGAGATACTGACCAAAAGCTCTCCGTAAATTTATAGAGTAGTCGGGTTATTGTGTTACGTCATCACTATGATTAGCATTTATATATTTTTTTAAAATGACAAATCACTTGATTTCCCTGCATGAAACCTAGTAATCTAAATTTACTTCTAGATTAGGACTTCAAGGAAATAAGAGCAATTTTTTAAAAATTTTATTCATATCGATTTTAAACAACTTTATTTCTAATGAATATGCTATGGGGCATGAGAAGAGCAAATCTCTCGGATTTATGCACAATTAAGCGGGAGACTTAGAAAAGAGTTTTAACAAAAGTACTTTTAATTAAGGACAACGTCTATACGACGCTGTTCTTTTTACTAATGCATCCGTTAAAGAAGACCTCTTTTTTTTATAAAAGGCAAATGTCATAAAGAACTACAAAGAATAGAGAAACTTGTATGGAAATGGATATTGAGCAATACTATTATGGATTTGAAAAAATAAAATAATGTTTAGTCTTTTAAGATAAAAGGAACCATAAAGTTTCCAAACGGAAATTTTATGGTTCCTTTCACACACACTAATATTACATGCATGAATTTTTTAAGTATAACCTTGCCTAAAATAAAATTAAGTATATCCTTGCCAAAGTGGCAAAAATATACTTAAAATAACACACTGATTGAAGTCCAGTGATTTCGTATTATGGAGACGGTGGGAGTCGAATCCACATTTAAATGATGTGACAAAAGCCTTTGAATAAAGGGGTAAACACTGAAAGTTACCCTTTTTAAATATTACGACAATCAAATCTAATTTACTTTGAGGTATTTGAATCGTATCACTTGCTTTCAAAAATGCTCACACATTTGCTCACATAATTATTTTTTTGAGTTAATTTTATTAACTCAGTTTATTTTAGGATTGCTTAAAACCTTGATAAATCAGATTTAATCATTCTAAATTTACTAAGTTGAACTGGTTTGATTAACTGAATTTACCCTACCTAGATTATTGAAAAAGAGCGGAGTAATATCACGGTCTATATAAAATCCTGAAAGAGTGGTATTTATAAGGTTTATACTTTATTTCAAATTCCCCATACAAATTATAAGTTTTTCAGCGAGACTAGACCGTTTATTTTAAATGACGAGTTAGTCTTTCATAAGCATTTTCTACACGATCTTCTGTTGGTGGTTCTGTATCTTCTAGAGGATATTTCAAATTAAGTGCTTCCCATTTATATACGCCCAATTTATGGTAAGGTAACACTTCAATTTTCTCTACATTGTTTAAAGTGCCGATAAATTCACCGAGTTCATCTAGATATTCATCAACATCTGTAATGTCAGGTACAAGGACGTGACGAACCCATATTGGAATGTTTTTATCTGATAAATACTGTGTGAATTTAAGGATATGGTCATTGTATTTTCCGGTTAGTCGTTTATGCTGTTCACGATTAATGTGTTTTAAATCAACTAAAACAAGATCTGTATATAGTAGCAATTCATCTAATTGACTTAAATATTCTGGTCGTTCAGAGAAATTTCCACCTGAAGAATCGATTGTCGTATGAATCCCTTTCGCTATACAAGCCTTGAACAACTCTAATAAAAATGGCATTTGTAATAATGGCTCCCCACCACTAACCGTAATACCACCACCTGATGCTTCCATAAATGGACGATAGCTTTCAAGATCTTGAACGATTTCATCAACAGTCATTATTTTACCCGTGCCAATTTCCCAAGTATCAGCATTATGACAATATTGGCAACGAAGTAAGCAGCCTTGCGTAAATACGATATATCTAATTCCTGGGCCATCAACTGTACCGCATGTTTCAATAGAATGAATGTTTCCTTTCATTTCACAATTCTCCTCCTAGCATCTATGGAAAAGCAAACTCTAGTAAAATAAAAGACCAAAATGAATAACAACTATTAAGAGCTGTCATTCCAATTTGGTCTTTGTATAGCTAAAGCACGTAATTTACAGGCTTCCGTGGAAAGTACGGTTGATTACATCGATTTGTTGTTCACGCGTTAATTTAATGAAGTTAACTGCGTAACCAGATACACGAATCGTTAATTGTGGATATTCTTCTGGATGCTCCATAGCGTCTAGTAAAGTATCGCGGTTAAATACGTTGATATTTAAGTGGTGACCTTCTTTTGCTGCGTATCCATCAAGAATTGCAGCTAAGTTCGCCTCTTGGCTCGCTGCGTCTTTACCTAGTGCTTTTGGTACCATTGAGAATGTGTTAGAAATTCCATCTAAAGCATATTCGTATGGAAGCTTAGCTACAGATGCTAATGAAGCCAAGGCACCTTTTGTATCTCTTCCGTGCATTGGGTTTGCACCAGGAGCAAATGGTTCACCAGTACGACGTCCATCAGGAGTGTTCCCTGTTTTCTTACCATAAACTACGTTCGAAGTAATTGTTAAGATTGACATAGTTGTTACAGAGTCACGGTATGTTACATGTTTGCGAAGCTTAGTCATGAATGTTTCAACTAGGTTTACTGCTAATTGGTCTACACGATCATCGTTGTTACCGTATTTAGGGTAGTCGCCAGTCGTTTCAAAGTCAACAGCTACACCGTTTTCATCACGGATTACTTTCACTTGTCCATATTTAATCGCACTTAATGAGTCAGCTACAACACTTAGTCCTGCGATACCGGTTGCCATTGTACGAAGGACCTTTGTATCGTGAAGTGCCATTTCGATTCTTTCATAAGCATACTTATCATGCATGTAGTGAATTACATTTAATGTGTTAATGTATAATTCAGCTATCCAATCCATCATTGCATCGAAACGCTCCATTACTTCTTCGTAATTTAAGATATCAGATGTAATTGGCGCGAAACGTGGAGCCACTTGGATTTTAAGTTTTTCATCTATTCCGCCGTTGATTGCGTATAATAAAGTTTTTGCTAAGTTCGCACGCGCACCGAAGAATTGCATTTGTTTACCTACACGCATTGCAGATACGCAGCAAGCAATTGCATAGTCATCACCGTATTCTAAGCGCATAATGTCATCGTTTTCGTACTGAATCGCACTTGTTTGAATAGACATTTTCGCACAGAATTTTTTGAAACCTTGTGGAAGCTTAGTAGACCAAAGAACTGTTAAGTTTGGCTCTGGAGCTGGTCCAAGATTTGATAGTGTGTGTAAGAAACGGAATGAGTTTTTCGTTACTAAAGGTGTTCCGTCTATTGATACACCTCCGATTGATTCAGTTACCCACGTTGGATCTCCACTAAATAAATCATTGTAGTCAGGTGTACGAGCGAATTTAACAAGACGTAACTTCATGACGAAGTGGTCTACTAATTCTTGTGCTTCTATTTCTGTTAATGTACCGTTTTGTAAATCTCTTTCAATGTAGATATCTAAGAATGTAGATGTACGACCTAAGCTCATTGCAGCACCGTTTTGCTCTTTTATAGCTGCAAGGTATCCAAAGTATAACCACTGGAATGCTTCACGAGCATTAGAAGCTGGAGCTGAAATATCGAATCCGTGAGCAGCAGCCATTTCTTTTAATTCATTTAATGAGCGAATTTGTTCAGCCAGTTCTTCGCGCAGACGGATTGTTTCTTCTGACATTACTTTACCTGTATTTTTAAGGTCTTTTTTCTTTTCGTTGATTAAGAAGTCTACACCGTATAGAGCTACACGACGGTAGTCTCCGATAATACGACCACGACCATAAGCATCTGGAAGACCAGTAATGATACCTGCTTTACGAGCTAAAAGCATTTCATCCGTGTAAGCCTCGAATACTCCTTGGTTGTGCGTTTTACGATATTTAGAGAATATTTCTTTTACTTCTTCATCTACATGGAACCCATAAGATTCAGCAGCTTGTTCTGCCATACGAATTCCACCATAAGGTTGTAATGATCGCTTGAATGGTGCATCAGTTTGGAGACCTACAACTGTTTCTAATTCTTTATTTAAGTACCCAGGACCGTGAGAAGTAATAGTAGAAACGATTTTAGAATCTAAATCTAAAACGCCACCAGTTTCACGTTCTTTTTTGTTTAAATCCATAACTTGAGCCCAAAGTTTTGTAGTAGCTTCTGTTGGACCTTCTAAGAATGAATCATCTTGATCATATACTGTAATGTTGTTAATGATAAAATCCCGAACGTTAATTTCTTTATTCCATTTACCAAATTGAAAGCCCTTCCATTTTTCCATAATGTTTTCCGCCTCTCTTGATGTTTATATAGAACAGAAATTCACCCCTTATACAACAGATTATATCTCCACAATAAAACAGGATAAAGTCCCCACAACAAAAAAATACGAAAACTTTATGAACTAATGAATATAAAGTATTAAAAATTGGGTTATTTATGTATAAAAGTCGTATTAACGTAAAAATTATTAGTAATTATATGACAATATATCATTTTATGTAATTTCTTCAACATATATTTTTTTCTGAAAAATAAACCTGTACTACATAAATAACTAAACTGTACTATAAAACAAATTTGTTTTACTTTTTGTTATAAAACACCTTAAGCGATTACAGCAGCCAAAGAACCGAAAGAAAAAGGAACTTATCCAAACTCTTTCTTTTCCTTTTGGAGGTATCTTGCTATGATCAATCAAAAAAGAGCTACCAATGCAACTTAATATTCTTTATTTAACACACTCCTACTATTTAATGAAGTTACTTTAGAATATTCCGATTAATTACTATTAGTTGAAAATGATAAGATAAAATAATTGAAGCGAAAAAAAATGAATAAATTTAAAAATTGTGTAACGAATCAACATTTTTTTGGATATATAGATGATTGGCTTTCAAAAGACTTGGTTCAGATTAGCAAAATTCTCATTAGAAAGGAGGTAAATCATGGATAAAGAATATATATATCAAGAATATGGGGATTTTGTTTTTAGATATTTATTAACCCTTACAAATGATAGTCAATCTGCTGAAGATTTAACGCAAGAGACATTCTATCAAGCTATTAAGTCCATTGACAACTTTCATCATAACGGTAGTGCTAAATTTTCAACATGGTTATGTTCAATTGCTAAAAACGTATGGTTACAAGAAATGAATCGCGAAAAAAACAAGCACCTGTTAGTGAACTCACTAAGTGATCAAACGCCTTTATTTTATGATTTAGAAGATGAATATTTTAAAAATGAAGATAAAATCAATTTTTATAAAAAAGCGCAGCAACTAAGTGACATCAACCGTGAAATACTTTATCTCAGATTATTAGGGGATTTATCTTTTAAAGAGATTGGTTCCATTTTGGGCGGAACAGAAAACTGGGCGAGAGTAACCTTTTATCGTGCAAAACAACAAATTAGAAAAGGTGTGGAAAATAATGAATCATAGCGTTTTTAGAGATTTAGTCCCAAGCTACATAGAAAATTTAACAAGCGAAGAGACAAATAAACAAATAGAAAACCACATGGAACAATGTGAGAATTGCCGACAGTATGTCAAGGACATGCAGGAAGATTTGTTAGTAGAACGTAACCATGAGCAAAAAAAGGAAGAGAAAAATGTCGACTATTTAAAAAAAGTACGCTCAAAAAACAGGAAAAAGATTTTTATTATTGTAGGATCACTTCTATCCATTTTCATTGGTGTTTTCTTCTTCTTCGATCAAATGTGGATAGCAGATGAAGATGACATACAAACAACTGTCCAACAACAAGGGACAACGGTTACGCTGTCCTTCAAAACGAAAAATAACCATCGTTATGTTTTACCGATGTCAATACTGTATCAAAATTCTATCGATGAGATTATTATTTATGAAAAGTGGAATGATTTTTCAGAACCAGCCAGAATCTTAGAAGATGGAAGTAATGTCACAGTTACATTTTTAGATGAAAACACATTAATACTGTTCGATGGTGAAGAAAAGAAACTAACAGATGAAGACAAAATAACTATTCGATATAAAAATAGTACGGAAGAAATAAAATTGAAGGATTTATACAATCCAAAAAATAAATAAAGTTGCTTGTTTATTTACCGACCAATATAAAATCCCCAGAAAAGCAAGTCAGCTTTTCTGGGGGATTCTTTTTTCACTTATGGAATCTAATTCTTTCATTTTTCCCCTCATCCTATCTCTCAGTTCATCTTACGAAAAACTTACTAAGGTTTATTCAGCTGTATGCAATCGTCTGAGTCTCCATATACATAACAATAAAGCAATGACAATTGTTAAGATTAACGGAAACATAGACATCATCCCCCATTGATCTTCACATAAATTCAAATAACCCCAGGTTGCAGGAAACACTTTTCCAATCATTTGCAAGGCATTTGGTAGCATATCAACAGGAAACATAATTCCTGAAAGCATAACGGACGGTAGAAATACCAGCTGTGAAACCATTGTTAATTTTGAAGTGCTTTTCACAAACAACCCGAGTATCACACCTACTGAAAGTGAGGTAATAATAAAAAGCTCAAGCGTCACAAAATAGCGGAATAAATTAACAGGAACACTTGCCTTAAATACAATTTGAGCGATAAAAAATAGGATTACGCTCATAATGGATAGATGAATCAGTCCAGAAATAAAATTATTTACCGCTCCTGTCCAAAGTGGCACTCCCCCAACCTTATATGCTTTCCTTATATCACTATTGTAAAACTCTACAAGAGATGTTGGTGTACCTATAATTGCACCCATTGTCACACCAAAAACCGTCATAGATTGAATGAGCGTTTTATAAGCATTAGGATCTATTGAAGTAAAGATGCCACCCATGAATAAAAAGAAAATAAGCGGGATTATATAATAAGTTAGCAATATACCTTTAGATCGAAAATCCAACTTCCATTGTAGGCCGATTCCATATAGAAACGCACTCATGCTTCTACCCCCTTCGCAATATCCATAAAGCTTTGTTCTAAGCTAGTGTGTTCAATTTTTAAATCCTGCATAGAATTGTTTTGCTCTCTTAACAATGTTGTTATTTCATATAATCCATCTTCTAATTTATTCGTCTCGAATATTTGATAATTTTGATGTTCCCCCATATAGGTGCAAGATAAGAGTTCATTCGTTTCTACAGGGCTAGACAATTTAATATGCATTCTATATTTATCTTGATTTCTTTTTGTTAGCTCATACACCGTACCAATAAAACCTATCTCACCATTGTTCAGTATTGCCAGTCGATCACATAGCTCCTCTACTTCAGCCATGTCATGACTTGACATGACAACTGTTTTCCCTCGTTTTTTAAGTTCTTTTATTTCCGCATGTAATGCTACTCGGCCCTCTACATCGAGTCCTGCCGTAGGTTCATCAAGAAACACAATATCCGGATCACCAATCATTGCCATAACTAAATGTAATCTCCGTTTTTGACCTGTTGATAATTCTTTATACTTTTTATTTAAAATCAAATCTACATTCAGCCTTTGAATAAGTGCCATATCAATTGTAGTCGCATGCCATTTGGCAATTAGCTTTATGGCTTCAATTACTTTAATGTTTGTAGGCAATGATGCTGTTTGAAGTTGCACACCAATTTTCCCGTGAATCTCGACCGTTCCATTATACGTTCGAAGCCCTTCCATACATTCAATCGCTGTCGTCTTTCCAGCCCCATTGGTTCCAATTAAAGCAAAAATTTCTCCACGATTAATGGAAAAAGATATACCGTTAAGAACTACTTTTTCGCCATATTGTTTGGTTAATGAGTCGATATTAATTATCGTAGTCAACATAATCCCCCCACTCTTGAAATGTAAACACTCCATCTATAAAAATAAGCTATTATTACTTGATTAAGAAGAACATCAACATACTATTTCAGCTATTTAAAAGGCATTCATTTTTACAGAAAAACCCTCATATTCATTATATCTAATATTTGTAAAAAAGAATAAATTTCATAAATCTTATTTCCCAAGAACTTAGACCGCTGCTATTAAGAAAACTTATGCTGTTTGAGTTTGTGCTAGTAACCAAGCATCGAGACGATCTACTGCTAATTTTTAGGGATTGTCAACAACTTTCTCCAAGTAGAAATGAAGTTTTGCGTTCTTCCTGTTCTGTGACGAACATTGTTTAACTTAAAATAAGTAGCAACAATCGTATCAAAACCATGGGAACTTTCTTTTCCTAATAATTCTTGGATTTCAAACAGACTCATTTGTTTTATAATAGCCATCGACATTCACCTCATTCAAAATGTTATAGTTTGGTCGGTACACCATTATACCGAATTTGAGGAGATGCCCGTTTTTTATTATTTTAGAACCCTTGATACTGAAGGGATTAAATTTATGAAATGAAATCAACTTAATTAAATGGAAATATTTACTGATATACACCACCTTTACAAAAGGTACCTTAAAGTGTAAAAATACACCTAGGGTATACTTATACTCCTAAAGATGATGTTATTTGAAAAGAAATTGCATTTGATTTGATGTTGAATGTTCGACTAACTCACCTTGAAAGAAGATATTCTCAAGAAAGAAAGGGTACTGTTCTAGGTATTTCTAATAAGACTCTAATCGAGTTGTATAAGAAAAAACATCCCATGGTAGAACGAATGCAGTCGTAGTTTGTGCTTTATATCAAGATAGTAAAGTCTTAAAACATATTTTAGGGGAAGAATCTTTAGAAGTAATTTAGACACTAACTCACGATGGTATGAATACGCCAAAAGAAAAAACATTAGGAGGAAAAATATTTGAAATAACATTGCGAAAAAAGGAAAGTTTAGAGTACAACAAAAAGTGATTAGTCAGCATTTTCATATTTTAGATGAAAGTGATTTTCGTTTGTATAGCACGTTTGCAGAGAAAACAGTCATGAATCATTTTCACGAATTAACTATTGAGTAATTTAAAGGAGTAATTAAAATGGACAAAAACAAGAAAGTCATTATATTAAACAGCTTATTAGTAGGAACTATCATACTGAATCTTTTTATCTTTACTTCACGTATGCCATTTTTCCCTTGGTTTATTGAAGATGCATGGGGATATGCAGGAGTATTCCTTACTGCCCCAATCTTATTAGGTATTTATTTCATCCTAAGACATTATCATAGACTACAACTAGTCACAAACATGAATAAGGTAATTCCATTATTTGTTGCAGTAACATCATTGATTATTGTATTTATGCCGACAACTGACTTTTTAAATGTTGTTGCTCTTGTAATTACCGTAGCTATGTTTTTTTTAACAGCTATTTTCCTATTCAATCAAAAAGAAGAGGCGCTTTAAACAAAATATAGAACTTATGAAGAATAAGCACCAAATGACCAGGTACTCATTAATGACGTGAGTCCTGGTTTTTCGTATACATGTATTCAATTAAACTGTTGATAACTTTTGGATTACCCGAAAAAAAATAGCTACCCCTATCGCACCTCATCCAGTAAATCCCTATCTATGTTTTATTTTATGGTGATTTTTCGAATTAAAAGAAGGTATTCGATTATTTAAAAATGGTTCTAAATCCCAATTATTACTTTTTATTGCTAAAATAAGTGTTTTACAAGCTTTTAGTTATTGGGGAGAAAGGTTTATTTATCTTTATTCTTTATATTTCCGGGAATTTTACTTTTAGTCCTTTCAATTGTTGGCTTGTCTATAAGAAAAAAGCAGCATCAGATTGAACTGAATGCTGCCTTGAATTATTCTCATTACTTTTGTGGTGCTTCTAACAACTCTAAACGTGCTTGTACTTCCTCAGCGGTTAACTGATGCTTCACAATATAGCGGTTACGTTCATGTTTAGAACATTCGATTGTACAACCACCTAAATGCTTCGCTTCATTTTCTTCTGATGCTAGAATCTTCTTATTACATTCGGGGTTCGCGCAGTTAATATTACGCTCACATGGTGTACCATCAAAATGATCCTTCCCTACAATCGTTGGTGCAACATGGTTAATTGGCACGACTAGTCTTTCATCAAATACATAGCACTGCCCATTCCAAAGTTGCCCTTTTGCGACAGGGTCTTTCCCGTAAGTGACAATCCCTCCATGCAATTGACCCACATCTTCATAACCTTCACGGACTAACCAGCCTGAAAATTTCTCACAGCGGATTCCGCCTGTACAGTACGTTAATATACGTTTACCTTCAAGTACATCCTTATTTTCTCGAATCCACTCTGGTAATTCACGGAATGTTTCTACATCTGGACGAATCGCCCCTTCGAAATGGCCCACATCATATTCATACGTATTACGCGCATCAATAACAATCGTGTCTTCTTGTTGCATTTGCTCATAAAAGTCTTTTGGCTCCACGTATCGACCTGTTAATTCCAGTGGATTAATATCATCCTCTAAACTTAAGTGTACAAGCTCTTTTTTAGCACGAACATGCATTTTTTTAAACGCATGTTGCTCTGCTTCATCTATTTTAAAGACAATTCCTTTGAATAAAGGGTGATTTTCCATCATTGTCATATAAGCTCTCGTTTGATCCTTAGTACCAGACAGTGTACCATTGATACCTTCTTTGGCAACTAAAATTCTTCCCTTTAATTCGAGCGCCTTACAATCCGCTAAATGCTCCGCAGCAAATTGTTCAGAGTCGTTAATGTCTGTATAAAAATAATACAGTAATACTTGATAATCCATTTCTTTTCCACCTATCATTCATATTTACAGGATACAACCTGATAGCGGCAATAAAAAAACATCTGGTACTGCATAACCATTACCAAAAGTATTTGGATCAGTTATGTGTACTTGATGCTGTTATAATACCTACTTTTCAATTTGAAAAGCATATTTAAATAATATAGTAAATGTTCGAGGGAAGCCTCCGCTAAAAGGCTGATATTTTAAGTAACCATATCCTCTTTTAAACGAAACAAATCAAAAAAGATTAACTGATTGCAGATCGAGGAGTAATACAAAATTCCCCAGCCACTGGTAGATCTGTTGTAACGGTAGCCGCAAATGCACGAATTGTATCAAAATGTGAAATGGGAAAGTAAAGGCTCCTCCAACTGGAACTTCTGTTTCTCTGACAACAGTTCCGCGTAAACTCCTGCGGGAACATTTATTCGGCGAAAGCGTGAGTGAAACGTTGCATCAGTAGTACGTTCAATTCGTAAGACGCAACAAACCGCACGTAGCGAGTTTTGTTGCGTCTTACACTGTGCCCGCGATTTTTACCATTTAGAAAGGACGTTATTCTGCCTAAAGTGACGTATTGGACAACCTCATTTCTTATTTTGAGAGCTGTTTTGAAATATCTTTCTCATTTCACAATTAATAAGGTAATAACTAGAATTGGCATCATTAAAACAAGTGAATTAAAAACCTGTCTCCACAAAATGCACTTCCCCAGTTTCACCATCAATGTAATGAATATGCCCTTGTGTTGGGGAGGTTGGGTAATCGATTAAATAAATTAATTGATAGCGGTTCGAACCAAATCCTTCACGCTCTAGCGTCAACTCCACATCAACTAACTCTTTTGCCAGTTTATTGGCTTCCTCTAATGAAATTTTCGGCTGTGGCGCTCGTTTCAATTGTTCATACGGAATATGGGGAAGCATGACCGAGCAAATTTGATTCGTTGCTTGATGGACCGAAATGGATATAGCTAAAAAATCGAAGGAACTATCCTCTACTACATAAACAAAGCGGTACGACGTGATTTCTTCATCTAAATCTTCCATACCAAGTGCCGCATAAAGATTCGGTATCGATTCCAAATAGTAATGGATATATTCGTCGTCAACAATCGTTTTTAAAGCGATACAGGCACGGTCAAATGGATTTCCTTCGATTTTTTGATCAAAATGCTCATCATCGATTTCCCAAGTCGTTCTATCATCACTTTCATATCGATTAAGCCCACAAGCTCGTCCCCCTAATAAAAACGACTGTATATCAGCTACCGGCTCCACTGCTGGTAATTCTTTAAAACAGGCATCTTTCATTTCAGGTAGATCGCGCATGAACCGCACCCTACCATTTACTTCAACGCCTGCAATTTCATGATTTGGCGCATAGCCATATTGCCAATCATTATCTGGAATAATACTCTTTTTCATTAATGGTTGCCCAAGTAACAGCTGACGTGCTTGCTCCTTTGAGATGATTTTTTCTGGGTATGTAATTTCTACTTCATCTTGTAAAAAGAAAATTTCCTCCAGCTGCCCTTCCTTCGTAATGTGCAACTTCATCCCTGTTGAATGAATCGGCAGCTGAAAACGAGGCTCCTGTAAGGTTAGCTCTACATAATAATCGTCACCATCTAAAATATGATACAGCACATAATCTTCCTTATGAAAAACTTGCTGCACATGTTTAATGATTGCGAGTAATTGCTCCCGAGTAACACACTCTCGGTTTAGTTCCTGGTGATAAAAGGTGATTGAATTTATCTTTTGCTCCTCTAAATATAGCTCTGCAAGCAATATTTCATCGGCTCCGTAAAAATAAATCGTATCACCGTCATAAACTTCTTCTACAATTTTATTATTTATAAATGGTTCAATCACTTTTCTCATACAACTTTTGGTGGTTAATACCACCATCCACCTCCTGTTGATTTTTTAGTTGTACACCCGATAAGCATTAAAGCGCAATTACACCCACTCGCCCCCATATACTTGTACACCTGCTTTTGACGCGAGTAATTCAAACTACGTAACTGGCAATTTCCCAGGTAATACAAGGCATCTAAAAATATATTCCGCATCCCCCGCACAAAATTTTCCCCTAACAGCAAATGCGTCCCATTCGTTACTCTTGTTACTATTTGATCCGTATTATTTCAATGCGCTACATAGAAATTGTAAAGACACTTCATTAAATTTCTCAGCTTGATCTACATTACATACATGACCGCTGTCCTTTAAAATCACTAAATTACTTGATGGTTGTTTTTTCACTAATCGCTTAACAGGTTCTAAAAATACATAATCCTCGTCTCCCATAATATATAGTGACGGAATCTTTGTGTCATTTTCATTAATTTTCACTAAATATTTTGCGATACCACCTGTTAATGTTAACCAACGTAAAAATTCTCTTTGCTTAATTTTTTTTGCCTCTTGAATAAATAAATGGCGTGAGGATTCATGGCTTTTTCTTGGCATTAAAATCCACGCGAATAATTTATATAACCACATAAACGGAATCATTTTTTTTAACGTAGTAGCTGTACCAAGTAAAAAATGCAGTCTAGGTGTAATACGTATCACAGCGCCTGCTAGCAACATCGAGTGGAAACGTTCCGGATTCGTTTCAGCTAATTGGCGAATTAACATCGTTCCTAATGAAATCCCTATAAAATGGGCCTTTTCAATCTTTAGTGAATCTAGCACGTTTAGAATATCCTGACTCACTAACTCAAGTGTATATTTAGTCGGACTATTCATAATCATACAATCACCATGACCTCGTAGATCGACTACCAACACATTAAAATGCTTACGATATACTCGTATTTGCCTGTACCAAATTGTTGAGCTACCACCAGCCCCATGTACTAAAACTACCCACTCTTTGTGTTGTTGGCTATATATTTTATAATGTAACAAGTACTTATCATCCTTTGATTAATTAGCTTTTACTATTCATTACGATAAATAGCATGTAATGGTTTCATTTTTTTCGCGTATTTCTCTTAATTTTGATATTTTTCCGCTATTTTAATGCAGGATTTTCAATAAAGATAGCTTCAATTTGTTCTACTGTTGATCCTAACGTTTTCAGTGTCGGCTTTAATGTGGATAAATCATAATCCCCCCTAGATCAAAGGGAAATTGGGCATTTTTAACTTCATCTTCATTAAAGTGCTATTCAATTGAACGACCAAAATATAATTCCCAGTTTTATTTCCCTATTGATAGTGAATTTTTTTGATTATTTTAAATATAGTAGGCAAATAATTAATAAATTTCTTTTTCATAAGGATAATTTCATATAAACTTCACATTTTTTTGATAAAATGATTAGTGATAATTGAAGAGTAACATTCATTATCCATATAGAGGAAAGTTTAGGAGGGTTTATTTTGAAACATATTTTTACCGCAGCAGTAACGGTCTTACTAGTAATGTCTCTTTCAACTAGTGCATTTGCTCACTCACACTTTGGAGGATCAAAACCGGCAGATGGTGACGTTATAACAGAACCTTTAAATGAGATTATTCTAAATTTTGACGGTCAAATTGAACAAGGTAGCTTTATTGATGTAACAACGGTATCAGGTCAAGTTATTGAACTAAAAGAAACTATTATTGGTGAGGGTACATTAACAGGAACTGTTGCTGAGCCACTACCAAATGACGAATATAAAGTTAATTGGAGTATTATTAGTAAAGATGGTCATCCATTGGAAGGTAATTTTTCATTTACAGTTAATGATCCAGCTTCTAAAACTGTAGAAAAAGAACCGTTAGAAACAACGAATGCTGTTGAAGAATCAGCAGAATCAGCTTCAGCAGATGAAGGAGAAAAAGAATCATCTTCAACGACAATAATTTTAATTGTAGTTTTAGTTATCCTTGTAGCAGGTGGTTTCTTCTTCCTTACTAGAAGAAAGAAATAATTCATGGGAATAGTAGTAATTATTAGTCAGGCGCTTTTATATTTATTTTTTTCGATCTTAGTTGGAAGTTTTATTCTTCTACTGATCCCCAGCAAACATCGTCCTGACATAAAAATTTCAAAACGCTTGTTACTTATGAGCGCGATTGCTATACCGATTTTATCCTTTTTACCTGTACTTGAGAGTATTTTATATATTGCTCCACGCTTAGGTTTTCTTGAATCATCTAAAATCGTTCTAACAACCTACACAGTTGGGAATGCATGGGACTTTACCCTACTTGCCTCGATTGTGTTAGTTTTACTTATTTCTTTGACGAGGTTTCCTGAAAAGGGCGTCTTCGCTTATTTAGGAGCATTCCTTACATTTTTATTAATTTTAACAATTGCTTGGTCAAGCCATGCGGGCGCAATTGATCCAATCATGGGTATTATCAGCGACTTTCTTCATTTAGCAGCTGTAAGTGTTTGGGTTGGTATTTTACTAATAATAGCTTGGTGTTCGACTAATCAAAAAAATTGGCTCGAATTTTTAAGCTGGTTTTCGATGGTCGCATTTGGCTGTTTAATTGCCACGGCTCTTAGTGGACTGTTTCTGATGGAAGTAATGGTTGATGGATACATCGATTCGTGGATGGTTTCGTATGGACAAGGATTATTCTTAAAACATTTATTCCTACTACCCCTTGTTTTTTATGCATTGGTGAATGGTTTAATTGTTAAATATAAACTATCTAAAGATGCTTTATTCAATCCAGTTCCTTGGGTTCGTGTCGAAGGTTTTATTTTATTGACGATCTTCACAATTACAGCTATTTTTTCACAACAATCCCCACCTCATGGCCATTATTTAACGAATGATGCAGTGTCACCTTTATTCCGACTATTTCACGCTGACTTCATTAATTCTAGTAATACAATTGGTTTTGTTGTGAACTTAAACACAGTATCTTTCTTTTTCCTATCTATTTTATGTATAGGATTACTCGTATTTTCTGTTTTCAAAAAGGCTTCAATACTTGTTTCATTTCTACTAAGTTGCTTATTTGTAAGCAGTTTATACTTTATGTTAATGGTGACTGTGGTAATTCGTTAAAAGGAGAGCGACTCAAACAATATTAAATTGAGTCGCTCTTTTTGATATGAATCTCAGGTTGAACTGAATGTTGCCCTCTTTATTCAATTACGTTCATGTTTAAACTATTCAACAGTCCAATAACCTACACAATCCTGCTGCGTGTTTGCATCTGCTGGCAGTTGATTCATATCGGAAATTTAGACTGCATGCTTCACTAGCCCCTTCATGCGATGAAGCAACACGCCTGTAAACATTTTATATACCTCTCCCAAATCCCCTTCCCTCAATCGACAAATCGCATCGTTTCACTCGAATGGACGCCATGCCAAATGAACATAGAGGTTTATGGTGTAAATACTACTGATTCAGGAATAGGAATACCACCGTCACATTAGAAAGATAAAAAATCCTCTTATCGATTATGGAACTGACTCCAAAATAAAGTTTAAAAACAAACAATAAAAAACGCCCAAATTGCTTCAGCTAGGGCTTTTAACTTCTCTTCATTTAATTCAATTTAATGATTCCAAAATAATGTATTTCCTGCTTATATGATCAACAAAAATAGAAGTTTGAGTTCTCTGAATAAAGATGGCCTCAACTCCTAAAAGATAATTGAGGCATTACCACATACTTAACTATGCAGACTTCCACTTAACCAAGGACGGTGTCGATACGGACCTGTCGGGATTTGGATAAGGCTGGTTTTTCCTTGTGGACTCATCTTGTAAATCTCATCACATATGTTCGCATCAAACCCGAGGAGTGGGTGCCCTCCGAATCCGAGAGCTGACGCGACTAGCAGTAATCTTTGCGCCAGCATACCAGCTTCCATTTGTTGGATGCGATATCCTCTGTATCCCATTTCCGTTATGAAATGATTTTTGTCCCCTGCCACATGTAGACAAAGCGGCACTTGGAACATATCCACATTACCTCCGGACATTCCGTGCTGTAACCGTAATCGCTGATCTCCGAGCTGTACTCGACGTAACGCATGGGCAGAGCTGTCATAGTGATATGCACCATTCGGAATGCCCTGAACATTATACAAACATCCGTAAAGTGAGACACGGGACTTCTGTTTCACTTGAACTCTATCCAAATCATTTTGATACGAGAAGGAATCCATCGCGCCCTTAAACAGTGTGGCAAGCTGCAGTTGACTTACCTTTCCCAAAACGAAATCTTTGTCCGGTGAAAATCGCTTTCGACAGACCGACGCCAAATCATACGACAATTGCTTCACATAAGGAAGAATCACCGTTTGACCCTCACAATTTATTTGCTCCTCCTTGATCTGCCGAAACGATCTCGTTGATTCCAACATAGACGCTTCATTCATCTTGGTTAATATCGGAAACTCTTTAACCCTTTGTGATTGGACGTAATGAGTAGACTGAATTGCTGTCAACTCTTGGCATAATTCAGTGGCAGAGTCATCCTCATCTATGTTACTTCTGTTGAAGCAGCTTGTTGATTCCGCCGATAGGGAAATCACCGCATACACACTCTCCTCTTGTTCGGAAAGCCCAATTAGGTGGTTGATGGCCCGGTCAAGGAATTGAAAGTATACCCCAGTTGCGAAGCCAAAAGATTTCGCTACTTCCAGTAATTGTCCAATCAGCACACCAGCATCCAACCCTTGAAGACGGTAGGCAAAGTTATTGTATTTAAAAAAATTTTTCCAAAACATTGTCGATACAAAAACAGTACCAAAACAATCGGATATGTCACAGCGCTTACCAAGTGCCCGGGATATATATGAATCGAAATTTCCTTCTCGCAGCAACACTAAGCGATGATGTGCTACATCATAATGGTAAACACCGGCAGGCAAATTCTCTATCTTCAAATAAACGTACAATTCGTTTGGATACAGCGCCCCACCAGAAGGAACAAACCGTCGTTTAGACTGCATTAGATCTATAGCTTGATCGCTGAAATCCACGTTCATCACAGACTCGCTAAATTGAGTTAAACCAAATACATACCAGAGAAAATGACCGATTCTACTTAGGTCAGGCTTTACAGTTGCTTTCAGACTTTTAAGCGTCAACGGTACTTCTAAAGAAAGCGGAATCACAGGTAAGTCACGATAGAGCTTATACGTAAGTGGTGCATCATCCCAATCCACTTCCCAGTTTGACGGGCTTACCTTGTCAATATCAAAATGGAGATTGTTCAGAAATGCCTCAAGATTCATCCTCCTACCTCCTCACTGGTTATGGGAACGGATGCGGATATGGATTGAGCTGTCCAAGTGTTAGCAGTTGATCCTTATATCCGAGTTCCATTGGCACCCGGAGCACCCTCTCAAGCCCTGTTATTCGAGTAAGATGTTGACCGAATGTCATTGGCAGCATCCCCGGAATCAGTACTTTAACGCAAAACAGTCCGTTTTGTTTGATTTCCGGTGTCGTTTGGTCCACCACTATCACATCGAGATTCAATCCCCTAAACACCTGGAGAATATCCCGCAGATCATCCGTAAGGTCTGCATGCACCGCTCCCCATTTAAATTCCTCGTCAAACGTTCGCAATGGCCGATTATCATCCAATAAAAACTGTATGCGTTCTTGCGCTTCCGGCAACCCATACAACATCCCATGATCATCCATCTTCCGTACTAAGGAAGAGTCTTTCAACATTCGCACATACTCTTCCCGATTTGCTTGTAAATTCTCATCAAGTATTAGCATCATGCCAGCCAACTCATGAATCGCGCTTTTCGCCGCTCGTATTGGATCCAGATGAGCACCGGCCGCACAGATGATATTCAACCCTATTTTTTTCCTGTTTTTCGCCAGCACCAAAACACTTGGAATTCCGTTCTCCATCGTCGAGTTATAAAAATAGAGATCATATCCACCAACCGCCCGCACACGGTCAATCATCAACTTTAATTCTTGATCTTTAGTAGAATAAGGGTCAAGACGTGGGAGTGCCAGCTCTGCGTACCAGGTCATCAGGAACGAATCACGCTCTACAACTTCCATAATACCGTAGAAAATGGCCTCCTCTATACTACCGCCTACTGCACATCCATTGGAAGTTTCATAGACAAATCCCTCATCGAGGCCCAAGCTGTAATAAGCAAGCAACTCTGGAATTAGAATAGGACACTCTTGCAAAAACGAATAACCCCAAACCCAATCGATGGAGCGCTCAGGTTCGAACGGTTTGAACGGAAAATTAGGCAGCGCATACTGTTCCTTTGAATGCACACCTACCTTGAGAGGATTAAGCGCTCGGTCTTCCAGATTGCGGAAGCTGTCATGAACCACTGTTCGTTTTCCACTTGGAGACAGACCACAATACCGCTCCAACCCCTCCAAAATAGCCGTGGACTCACTAACCTTGTATGAATGAGTTCGACCTGCCACACCCTCGTCTCCCGTTAACAACGGCAGATTAACACTTACATCGGCAAATGGCAGCATGAGGTTATACATTTTACCATTTAATAAACCAGTCCGCTCATTTAGATAATCCTTGCTTAGAAAATTTTTCAGGTCATCCATAGAACGACAGCGATAGCTATCAGTACTGATCTTCAGACTAGATTGCAATGTAATTCGGGCCGCGGCTGGTGAATCATTGGGTAAGCGACTACAAACCGGACATAACGGGTCAGGAAGAAACGGATGCCATGAACTCTTTAGCGATTTCAGATTAATTAAACATAAACGACCTTCCGAATAAGCCTGATCTCCATCTAATATGCTCTGTACCTCCGCCTCGAGAAGGTGCGCCATTTGCAATAGTCCCGTACGCGATGCCCAAGCATCACACGAAATTCCACTGTGAGCCTTAAGTCTCTGTTCCATCTCCCACATCTCTTTACGATCTCGTCCAGCCATGAGACGTCGCTTGTCTGCACACTGGGAGCAGCCTGGTATTTCCGGACGTACTAGTGGCCCAATCACCCCTTCTCCATATGAAACAAAGCCTCGCAGCCAAGGTATCCCTGTTGGTCGCAATACCTCTTCCGACTTTTTATGAATGGAAGGATTCAAGGTATCGTGCAATACCAGAACCAGATTAGTCGTTTCTGGTACTCCCGCCTCGAAATCGTAGCGGCGTATTACTTCGTATTGAGTTGATAGATTCACACACACACGATCAGCCAATAATCCTTCTCCAACGACCATCACGACAGCACTCACTGGAATCCTCCCTCCTCTTGCAACAACACGCCAAACACCCCTGCGAGTCCCTCTTTCAAAAATGGTTCAAATGCTAGATCAAACACTAAAAGCCGTTTGTGATTCCGTTCTAGGATTTGTATAGCGGACTGCAAAATCTCGGACTGTCTCTTCTCATCACAAGCGGAAATAACAAGGCTTAGTGGCACCTTTTCTTCCAGTATAACGGACGAAACTTCCTGCGCTTGCACCAGGTCGGAAGCCGTAGGGCATTGTACCTTCATAAGCGCCTGTTGTAACGCTTTTCGCAACGCTAATGTAATATTCAAATCTACACCACTATACCAGCCGTCATTCGTTCCGACCCAAATGACAGGGAAACCGTTCACTTCCTCTCCTAATCCGATCGTCAGTGAGCCATGCATTGTGGCCTGTGCCTCCAAATAAAACCGGCAGCGTTCATCTTCTACCGTATCCAATTGCAACCGAGCAACATGATTTTTTTTATTTATTAGCTGCAAGCTTAGCTCTTTGTCCAAACACCTTTGCAATCCCCGACAAATACCTTCCGCAGCCGTTTCCCCCGCTCCAACTCCGATGAATTCCTTTATTTCTACCGCATTCTCCCCTTTTTCCTGATATGAAGGTAGGGTCGCAACGAGTAGTTCAACCGCTCGTGACACATACGATTCTATCCCAGCCAGTCCCGCTTTCCTCCGTGCTTCCTCATGCGTCAGACCTGTACAAACAATGTCTGGTAAAAGCTCAGCGGGTCCTTTCGACAATATATCAACCGCCTGAACACGGCATTGAACTAAAGGCAGCTGCTTTAGATCTCCTTCCTCCCAAATATGAAAAACCCCTGATACTTCCGATGTCAAATGGCTGAAGTAAAGTAATAATCTATTCATATCATCTTTGCTTAAGCTTCGTTCAAGACGCACATCCAAATCTGTTACCCATTCGCTAGACACATGTCCATCCACCAACGGATGAGGCAAAAACGAGTGCCAATTTCCTTCCAAAGTGTCTAGATCAAGCAGATAGAATAGGTTCCTCTGTTCAGATTCGGTCACTCCTGTAATCTCTTTAAACAATTCAAATGTGATTACATTGGCTAACATTGCCCCTGCTGTTGCAGAGAAAGCGTTGAACTGTTGCTCTTTGGAAAGTACAGCTCGGTGCATGCGCCTCCACGCAGACTCCCAACACCTCTTAGAGTCTGGATGCACTAGCGGACCCGCAAGGCCTACCCTCTGTTGGCATATAGCAGGGAGAAACACCTTCTTTTCTTCCCTACAAACCTTATGAAGATCTCGGAGTTCCTCAATATCGCCCTCCTGAGACACATACAATATCGAATCAAACGGTTGAACAATCTCCCGCCAAGAACGTTTCCCTTCCTTTTGCAGGCTAACCTCTTCTACTGCTACCTCGGTGTCTGTTTTACGGGTATGTGCCACAAGTTCCATCAACCTCCGTCTATTGGTCGACACCGAGTCCGTGATTAGAATATGGAACTTGGGCAATCCGGATTCAAGTAATGAAGAAACCAACGAAACAAAAAAAGGACCCGCGCCAACTGCCAATACTTTTGCCTGACGATAGGTTTGAAATCGGTACGCACTCGAATCACCGAAACTGTCCAAAAACTCAATTTGAGAGGCATACTTATTAAGAACCTGATCCGTCAATTGATGAGGAATATCTTGGCTCACATCCCGAACATACTCATTTCGGTACAGAACTTCCGCAATCTCATAGACACGATCCCGATATGGACCAGACAATCCATCTGTCAAATCCCCTAACGTGTACTTCCCGTTGAACATCGGTATCAGTTTTTCAATCCACTGAACGATCCCATTTCCTTCCACACGAAAAGAACTTTTATTATTTCGAAAATACACACCACTATTTGAATCGGGGAGAAAAAATGTGTCCCTTTTCACTTTCAGACGCATCATAGGGGTCAAATCTGGCATTCCGCTCCTCCTTAACCATCGTCGATATTATGACTAACATTACATCCTATGCACCGTAACTTGTTTCATATGTTTAACCTTATAGAGAAAAGTCCCTGCAACAAATGCAGGGACCTTGGCAATCACGGTTTTTGTTAGAAATCTAGAAATATTAAGCGTGTCAACGGCCACCACAGCGAAAACAATTAGAGCAACGGAAACAATTAGAACAATTAGAGCAACGGAAACAATTAGAGCAATTAGAGCAACGAAAACAATTAAAACAATTAAAGCAGCTAAAGCAACTAAAGCAGCTAAAACAACGACCGATGCCACCGATAATATCGAGCTGCGCAACGGGATTTGAATAAGATGCGGTTGGGTTCATAGGAACTGCCTCACTCATTTTGAAATCCCCAACATTCAACATCTGGAGTTCATTATGGAAATCATTCATTCTTGCCACCTCCTGAAATTAAATTAACAAGATGTGCTTTACTCATGAAAGTAGAAACAAATTAATAATGAGCTAAAACAACTGGGTAAAAGGTGAATCCACCAATCGTTCATATACACCTCCTAAACATTTTATGAACAATGGGTGGGTTATGCTACTGATTTCAATGCCTATTTATATTGACCAGGTATAGAACATTTCAAAATAATTGCCACAATGGATTATTAAGATAACGGAGAGTTCATACCAAATTATATGAAAACAGCGAAATTCGACACCCATTAAGCAAATTATGTAAAAGAACGCACTACGAAAAAATCACTATAACAAAATTGTGGCTCAACACCAAAGTCTGTTTTTGACATAAAAAATAATACAAAGAACCTGTATTCTAAATAGTTGAAAGTACTCCCCAACGACAATGGAGGTATACAAATGTAAACCGAAAAAAACGCACTCAAAAAAATGATGGACGAAAGCTCGCATATCGGTCTTGCCAAATGATATAGATGTTTTCCACGCTCGTAAAATCATGCTTCATCGATTGCTCAGCTCCTTCATAATCGTTTGGATGATGTACTCATCTACGCCGTTGAACAAGGAACTTTCAACGCTAGCTGTTTTAATGACACAACTTGGCTCAGAGTAAAATTGCGATGAATTAATAAAAGAAGACTTGTCAGTGATGTAATCTAGTGTCACAGAGACAATTGTTAGTTTTTTAGTGGACATAATAAAAGCACCTCCTTTAAATTGTTACGTCTATCGTACTGGAGGTGCTTGGTTGTTTATATGCATTACTTGATTACGGGCTTACGCATTATCTAGCTCTTTCATGTGTTTTGAAAATTAATCTATAGATGAATCAATTTCATAATTCATCTTTTTTAAAAGCTTAGACTGCTCCTAATTTAAAACTTACGTTTTTAAAATTTAGGTTGCTTGCTTTTGATCTT
>NZ_JBIWEY010000048.1:27048-29164 GCF_044762775.1 Lysinibacillus sp. NPDC096418 | reverse complement strand
AAAAAACGGCTGCTTTTATTGTGGTCTTTTTCCCTTTGGCGCAGCGCAATTTACCAACTTAACGCCTGACATCGGCCTGGAATTGGGCGAGCCTCGATACTCTTCCCAATCCCCTGCCGTGCAGGCGTAACACAGCTCCAGCAAGGGGCAAAAAACTTTTTCTTAACGTGCCTGAAGGCAGAAAAACTTTTTGTGCTGTTAACCCTTGCTTCGCTCTGTCTACGTTGGTGAGCTTGCAGCAACCAAAGGGGAAAAATTCTCCCTTTTGGGGAACATTTAGCGCTTTGCCAAAAGCAAAAAGGAGAATAAAAACATGAAAGATATGAAAGACTACCTTAATAAATTATTGGAAGAAAAAGAGATTGATAAAGAAGAGACCTTTAATATTGAAGCAAATGGCAACTTGAATATTTTTGAGTGTGGAGCAGTAATTGAGGCAATTTTATCTACCTCAGAAGAAGAGCAGCAAGGTATTAGAAAAATGTTAGTAATGATTGATTTTAAAAACGGTGATGTTAAACATTACTTGCGCCATCTAGCACAAGCGCTTGTATAAGAAAAACTGAAAAATTAAGGGCTAGAACATTTTTATTAAAAGTCAAGTTATAACCTGATAAAGGAGCTAATTTTAATGATTAAAACAACAGATAAAATGGTAAACAATGAGGTGCTTCATAAAGGATTTTTTATTGTAACAGCATATTTTGATATGGCATCTTATGGAGATCTAAAAGTGGGAAGTTTTCTGCATCTTGAAAATGCAAATTCTTTTGGACAAATGATGAAAGAAAAATTTCTGAAAATGATTCCATGTAATGGAGCTTTAGATGAAGAATTTTCAGAACATGAATATGAAGAATATTTTTATTTCAAGGGTGTATCTAAAGATGGTGAAAATTTTGTCACTGTTGAAGTTGCTAAAATGAATTTCATGGATTTTTAAGAATTATTTATGTATATAAAAAATAATAAACCCACACATTTTGATGAATCTTGGTCAAAGTGTGTGGGTTTGATTTTGTAATTAAAGCATCTCTAATTCAGATAAAACAATCGTTAATACTTTTGCCATTTGCCCTCTTGTAATCTCTTGTGTTGGGTTTAAATTACCGTTACTACCATTAATTGCGCCAATAGATACTAATAAATCAATATATGGTTTAGCATAATCAGCAACTTCATCTGAATCTTTGAAATCTTTTAATTTAGAAGCATTTGCGTCTGTTTTATAGCCTTTCTTCTCTAGCAAGCGACCAATAATAGTAAACGCTTGCTGACGAGTAATCTTTTCATTACCTTTGAAAGATCCGTTATCGCCAGTTACTAAGTCTAACTCTGCTAGAGCATTAGCTGCACCTTCAAACCATTCATCTGAAGTATCATTGAATTTATTACCTTCAATTTCATTTAAACCAAGTGCTCTAGTTACCATAGTTGCGAATTGTGCTCTAGTTGTACCTGCATTTGGGTTGTAAGCGCCATTAGAACCTTGAATAATACCTCTTTCAGCAAGTAGAGTAATATATTTATTAAATTGATTGTTTGCTGTATCAGTGAAATTAACAATTGATTCGACAAATACTAGCTCACCTATTTTGTGTAGCTGTGCTATGATTTTTCCATCTTTTATTGTATATGGTACAGTTTCTAAGCCTTTTGCTGTTTTAATCTTTAGTATTCCCTTTACTTTGTCACTTGGGATAGTGATAGTAACAGCAGCAAGATTAGAGATATTGTTTGATTGGATAATAATTGTACCTTGATCCGTTACAGATACATCTACTGCAACCGTACCTGATGGAATAATTTGAATATCTGTATCTAGTAATACATTTTCATTTGAAGTTGTGCCACCAGTATTGCCGTTATCGCCATTGTTACCTGTGTTGCCACCAGTATTGCCGTTATCGCCATTGTTACCTGTGTTGCCACCAATATTGCTGTTATCGCCATTGTTACCTGTGTTGCCACCAATATTGCTGTTATCGCCATTGTTACCTGTGTTGCCACCAGTATTGCCGTTATCGCCATTGTTACCTGTGTTGCCACCAGTATTGCCGTTATCGCCATTGTTACCTGTGTTGCCACCAGTATTGCCGTTATCGCCATTGTTACC
>NZ_JBIWEY010000048.1:26845-26950 GCF_044762775.1 Lysinibacillus sp. NPDC096418 | reverse complement strand
CCTAAATCGCCACCGCCAGTTTCACCACCGCCAGTTTCACCACCGCCAGTTTCACCACCGCCAGTTTCACCACCGCCAGTTTCACCACCGCCAGTTTCACCACCG
>NZ_JBIWEY010000048.1:0-26746 GCF_044762775.1 Lysinibacillus sp. NPDC096418 | reverse complement strand
CCACCGCCAGTTTCACCACCGCCAGTTTCACCACCGCCAGTTTCACCACCGCCAGTTTCACCACCGCCAGTTTCACCACCGCCAGTTTCACCACCGCCAGTTTCGCCACCGCCAGTTTCACCGCCACCAGTTTCACCGCCAGTTTCACCACCGCCAGTTTCACCGCCACCAGTTTCACCGCCACCAGTTTCACCGCCACCAGTTTCACCGCCAGTTTCACCACCGCCAGTTTCACCACCGCCAGTTTCACCGCCACCAGTTTCACCACCGCCAGTTTCACCGCCAGTTTCACCACCGCCAGTTTCACCGCCACCAGTTTCACCGCCGCCAGTTTCACCTTTCAAAAATGCATCATATTGAGAATTTAAAGGGAATGAATGATCATTTCCTACTGTTATTTGTGGATTTAGTGTAGATGTTATTGCTTCGTCACCGTTTAGATAAGAAACAACTGTACCGTTTGGTAATGTAATCCCATTCGTGCCAAATTGAATACTAGAAGATGGTGCATCGGCTAATGGATTAATTGCTACTCCATTAGAAATGTTTGCAATGTCGATATAACCCACTTTAAATTTTTGTTCAAGTTTATCAAAATATGAAACATACAAGTTACCATTTAGTAGCATCGTTTTAGAAATTTGATAGTCATTAGTGACTTTATCAAATGAATAACCACTTGTTTTATCAATGTTTTCAAAAACTACGATTTTTTCATCTGTTGGTGAAATAATTAAATCGCCATACACACCACCACCAAATGATGTATCTTGATTATCATTATACAGAGCATCATATGTTGTATCTGTTGCTGTTGGTAAAGTGTTATGTTCACGTTGGCGAGATAAGTTAGCCTTTTCGTCTGAAAATAAGAAGTAACTTGCATTTACTTCGAGACTGTTTTCTCCGTTACGGTCAATATTGCCCCATGTTGCATCTGTGTTATACCATTTGCCATCAAGCTCTACAAGATTCCAAGCATGGCCTTCTTTTGTATCGTTAATAGTACCAGTAACATATTTCATATTTAAACCTAATTTTGTACCGATTTCATTGTAAAGGTAAGCAAAAGCTTCACAAACGGCTTCATTATTTAAGATTAAAGATGATGGTGCTCCAGCTGGAAGTGAAGTGTCATTATTATATAAAGTAGTTTGTCCCAAATAAGAATAAACTGCATATAGTTTTTCTACGTTTGTTGAATAATTTGCATTTACGTAAGTAGATACTTCGTCAATAAATTGTTCGCGAGCATCCGCCAAAGCGTTTGTTTCTTCAAAATACGGAGTTAATACCCATGTTAATTTATTATCCTCAGATGAAACAAGATGCACAGAATAACCACTTACTAATGCGCCAGAGCTTAAACCTAATTTTTCAACTTCATCCATTAAGCCTGTACCAACTAATGTTGTACCATTAGATAGATTAGTAAGATTTCCTTCTTCTTCAATAACGATAGCACCAGTATGATCTTTGATTTTACTATCTAAAATTTGAGCAAGTTCTTCTTTTGAAGTAACCGAAGTAGCAGCATTGTTAGAAACAATAGATTCTAAAAACTTGTCTTTTTCTTCAACAGAGACATCTTCTAGGAAATCTTGTTCTTTCTTTGCCTCGTCACGAGAATAAGAAGGAGCTGTATTAGTCTCGCTTGTAGTAAGAGTTGGTTGGATGATATCAGTACCTTGTTCTAAAAGTACTTCATCTTTACCTGGTGTTTCAGATGCTTCATCTTCAACAGGTGTTTCAACCTTTTCACTTGGTGTATGTACTTGTTCATCTGAATCTGATGGATTCGTTAGAACTTCGTTAACACCAGTTTCTTCTGAAACATTACTATCATTATTACTATCTACGAATGGTTGTTCAGTTGTTTGATCCGCAGGTGCTTGATTTACCACTACAGGCTCGTTATTTAAAATTTCCTCAGCGTTTGCACTGGAAACACCTGTTACAGCAACGACTGAAGCAACGGCAGTTGTTGCAGCATATTTTAATAAGTTAGAGTTGTTAGTTTTTTTGATTGTCATGTAATCTTCCTCTTTTCACATTTTTTTGGTTTTTAGGTACTAACATGTATTTATTATACACGTTCGTAATACATATTTAAGTTTTATTTGGAAATTGTAGTCCAATAGTTTAAGTTCTAAGAACTATTCTCCTTTCTTTTTAAAACAAGACCTTATTATTAGAAGTGCGGTCTTTGTATGTATCTTTAGTATATATGGTTGACTAAATTTAGTCAACCATAAAAAACAATATTTTCTAATTAATAGATTTGTTGCCTTATTTACGATATCCAGATTGCTTAGAAAAACTATTAAACTCTTTGTAAGTCCACCAATTAAAAATTAAAAATAAGAAAAAATAAAATCTATCTAACCATATAATGAATTAGATTTTTTTCTATGTTAGAAATACAAAATAATGATTATTTGTAGACGTGAACAAAATAAAAATAGAGCCTTTGTCTATTATTTCTGAGACTTGACTCTATCTTTTTTCGGTTTATTTACTTTTACTGTTGGAAATCCATATTTCTCTGATTGTTTTTTTAGAGCTTCAGCTAAATCATTTTTTGCCATTTTTTAATACCCTCTTTTCGATTTATTTATTGTTGTTACCAGTATGTACAATAAATAAATTTTTTAATCATATATCCCCTCCCCCATTCGTAGAATGAGAATAAGTTTAGGACGAAAAGACGGAAACCATGGTTTAAACTGTCAGGGGGAGGCATCCATATGAACGGGGTAGAGGATAAAAAGCGTAAGCAAAGATCAGATAAGAAGAAGGACGTTAAACCATATTTGACATTGGAAACAATTAGCTCATTAAACAGATTGACTTATCTTACTGATGTATACCTTAAAGATTTAGCTGAAGAAATGATTTTATATTCTATTAAAGACAGCAACACAATCTCGCAGCTCTCACAATATTTCAAAAAAGAAATACTTGTTAATAACACTATCTATAGGGGTAGACTAGATAATCCTCAAGTGTCTAAAAGAGAAAATAAGGATACAGATAGGATAAGCACTAGATTAAAAGCAGACGATTATGAGGTTATAAGAGCCTTAGCATATGCTATGGATGTTAGCCGAGCAAGGGTTTGCGCCCTTTTAATCAACGCTAGTATGAATAACATTAATTTTGTTAATAACTATGTTAAAAAACATCTCTCTAAATCGCTTACTGAGCATCAAATGAGAGAGTTAAGAAATCTATTAAAATCGGCTAATTCCGATGGCGAACACTTCTCTTGGGGATCTCTTTTATCTCAAATTGTAGATGAAGTTAAAACACCTGTAGGAAGGATTAAAGATGCAGTAAATACTTTTTTATTAAGCAGAAAATAAAAAGACCAAGATTGTCTTGGTCTTTTAAAAACTAAAATTAGTAGATTAATTGATTTATAGTACCCACTTGTGATTTTTAAAAGTACGACTTATACTAATAATAGTCTGCTATGACATTTACAGTATAAGTCGCTCGTTTGTGAGTGGCTTATTTTTTATTTATTGTATACATACAACACCTTTTCCTACTTAAAAACTAAAGTCGAAATCAGCAAATTTTTCTTTAGTTGAATTTTCTTTTTCTTCTACTTTATCTTTTGGTTCATCCTCAAATAAATCAATCCCAAGATCAGCAAATGCATCTGTATCTGTTGTAGAATGGGCCTGTATTTTTTCAATTTCTACCTCTGCAAATTTTAGTTTCTTATCATTTTCTATATACTGTTCATATTCTTTTACAAGCCCTTTTTCTAGTCTTTCTGGCAATACTTCGGCTTTATAAAATGAATAAACCGATACATTATTAGAATTATCTTCATTTACATACCCTCTGAAAACTGTACTAGAACCAGAAATTGAAAGAACATCATGTACTTTCTCCGCAGCATTATCAATAAACGAACCTCTGCCAAATTTTTCAGATTCCTTCGACTTATCAATAATCCCTAATAATCCAACGTGATGAACTTTACTTACGGCTTCATTATTAGCAATCAAATTAACTTTGCCATGAAGATTACTTTTTTGAAGCGATTCACTAAATAGTTTAGTAATGTCTGCACTATCTTGTAAAGCGTTTATCGGTACTTCTTGTCTTGATAATATTAAACAGCCTTTATGCTCAGTCCATGCTCGTTTTAAATCTTGACTATCAAGTACTACACTCGTTCCACCGATATTTGCACAAACGTTGATTTCATGTATAGTTTGGGCAATTTCTTCATTTGCATAATCACGATAGTTGTCTAATCGTTTCTTTTCTTCTGCTGGTAATTTATCAAACTCGTCAAGGAAAAACTGATTGTCTGGGAAACATACAAATGCAACACTTTTAGTAACATCATTACCTAATTTCCATATTTCCTGTGCAAACTCGTTTACTTGACGCAATACATCGGAACCATCTTCACGTAAAGGTAAACATGCTACTACACCAAGTTTTAAAAAATTTTCTTCAGCAATCTGAAACGCTTTTTTATGGAAATTATTTTTATCTTTCTCGTAATCTTCTCTACCGTACCTTTCAATCATTGCTTCTAGTACAGCTTTGATTTTTGGTTTGTTATGATAATTGTGGAAATCTGTTATTGCTTTTACTATTGTCGCTGTTCCAGTTCCACCACCAAGTCCTGCAAAGAAGATTGTTAAATCATCATTGGTACGTATTTTTTTAGATATGAAATCATTCATTATTTTTATTGCATTTTCATCACTATTTAACAACTTCATTGCTTTTTCAGGGTTTTTACCCATACCACCAATTTCTAGAGAAACTCTATTTTTAGGGTCAATGTATGTTAATCCTTTCAAATCGCCATTATTAGAATTGAAAGCAAGGCAATTGTATGTCTGAGTTCCATTTGTTTGATATTTTGCGAAAACATCAACTATGCGTGAACCAGCTTGACCAAATCCCACCATTGTAATTTCCATTGCTGGTTTATAAGTATGAATAAATTGTTTTGTCATTTTTATTTCTCCACCTTTTTTATTTTCTTTTGAATGTTCATTGCTACTTGTTCGCCTCGTTCATTTAAGCGGATATATTTGTATGGTAGTTTTACTTCAAAGTAAATCAATGAGGCATATGCCAGACGATCTACAATTTTCTCCGCCGTTTTTCTATCAATGTACCCTTCGTTCACATCGTAACTAGTAACTGAACCCCTGTGATTTTTATTTCCAAAACGTCTTTCGATTTTGACATTTTCACAAATGTTTTTAACAGTAACTTGTTTATTTTGCTGTTCACATTGAGCAATATAAAACAATACTTTTCTATTTGTTTCATCTTGACTGAAAATTTCAGTGAATAGTTTGCATTGTTCATCAGTAAAATCGATATGTTTAAATTGAGAGTTTAACTTTTCTTCCATGTTGTGCCTCCTTTCAAATTTATAATTCTATTTACATAGTACCTATAAATGGGTACTATGTAAATAGTTTTTTGGAAAATATATAAAATAATAATGAAATACCCATTAAACAAAGGGTTTATATAGTACCTATATATAGTACCTATAAATAGTTACTATGTTTTTATTTTATAATAAGAAGAAACTAAAAGGGAACAACAATTGACTAAATTTAGTTGACTAAATTTAGTTTTGTGTGATAGGATTTATTTAAATTAAATAGAATTAACTGAAATCAAAAGGTGTAATTCATCTTCATACACCAAAATTTTGTTGAATAATAACGGAACTTTGGTTATTGTTTGTCATGGTGTAAACAAGGTGAATTAATAAATTTTGTGTGATAGTTGTGTCTACTTGTAACTAAGTTTTGTTGTGAAGGGGATAATTCGTAGGAGGAATAAATATGAAATCATTAAAATTAGAAGGTGCAATGAAAAAAGTTTCGGTAATTGGTTTAGCTGCTAGTTTAATGTTCGGTTCTTTAGTAGGTACAAATGAAAATGTTTTCGCTAAAGAAGTAATTGAAAAAAATCTTGAGATTGCAAATTATTTAGAAACAACGGGTGGGATTAAAGTAGCTTATTTCAACGCTCTTTTAAATGATGTAGCTGCCAGAGAAAAACTTACATTACGATATGAAATAAATGATCGTGAGGACTTTAAAAAAGTATTAATGGATATAGAAAAAAAACTGCCTGATCGTATTGAAATTACATCTCAGATTTTCACAGTAAAACAAATTAAAGAAATGTATTATGAGTACAGTGTATTTGCTGATGTTAGGGATTTTCCGAATTTAAAAACACTGTTGCATTATAAGGTGATTAAAAACACCAAAACATTTATATTGTCTGATAATGTACATGTTAAAAAAAGTGTTCATGAAGTTTACTTAAGCTATAGTAATTTTGTTAAAGCTGTAGGTGCAGAATTGAAAACTGAAAATGATAATGATAGTTTGTTAAATGTTTATAATTATGTATTCAATAACTTTAAATATAATGCAGATGGTGTAACAAAAATGGTGGTTGGTAATATTGGTAACGGAGAAATGGCTTGTAATGGTTTATCGAGGTTAATAAAGGATCTATTGAATGAAGTGGATATTGAGAGTAACATTCGTGGAGGTTATAGTCATTTTTGGAATGTAGTAAATCTTGAGGGCAAAGAAACAACGATAGATGTTACAACAGATATTCTCAAGAAAAAAAGATACTATACACTTGGTGACAATTCTAAATTACATAAGAAAAAAGCTATAATGGGTTTTTATGATGCTGAATACGATGTGAATAAATATAACGAAGTAAGCAATATAAAAATTTTATTAGCAGGATAACAAGTTATTAAAATAAAGTTTTAGTTTATAATAACCAAGTTTTGTTAAGATGTGAGGGATTGATATTGAAATAAATAAATAGAGAGTTTATTGGACTTTTTTTATTATCTACTTTTATGTCGATGTTTTTATTGTTAACTTACATTGTGTTAAATTTAGAATTCGCAAAAAATTTTTAAAATGAATTTTGATAATATGAAGGTGGGCTATATTAGTATGTTTAAGATTTTTTTAGTTGGAAAAGGAACCATTCTTGAACGTGAAATCAATAAGTTAATGCTGACAGGTGTATTTTATATACCTACATTTGAAAAAAAAGTTGGTATCAAAGAATTTTGTAGCGATATGAAGGTTCTATATAACAGCAATGATGATACAAACTTATTTTTTATTATTTCTGGACCGAGAAAAGGAATAACTTTAGATAGTTGTTTTAACGAAGAAAATGTGAAAGAAATTACTCTAGAAAAACTGAAATTTATGGTGTCAAATGGATATTCATTAAGAAGTGCAATTCCAACAAAAACATTTCAACATATTAGTTACAAGTTAGAACTAAAATTTCCTGACTTTAGAAGATGGAAAATAACCTCTACTTAAATTAATTTTTTTTATTTTTATAAACCAAAGTTCTGTTGACTTACACCAGAGCTTTGGTTTATTCTGTATTTAGAAATGATTAGAAGTATTTAAAAATTTAGTCATTCTGATTTAAAACATTAATGCAAATTATTTATTGATATGAAAGTGAGGTGTTTTGATATAGGTTTACGGAAATAATTTTGGTTTTATTGACTTGAATAAAAAGAGGTGAATTAATGCTTGGGTGGCATCCGATACAGGATATGATCGACGGTATCAAGGACTTTCTCTTTGAAGTATTCAAGGGTGGGACAGAAGGCTTTTTGAATATGATAACGGAGTTGTTTCAAAAAAGTGTTGATACCGTTCAAACAAACGTTTCAGAGACACCAACAGAATTTTCTCAAACCATAGTTAATAATCTACGCGAAATATCAACTACTGCAATATTACCAGTGGCAGGACTGATATTAACTTATGTATTTTGTTACGAGCTTTATCAGATGGTTGTTGAGAAAAACAGAGGTGGCGATTTTGAAACAGGACAACTCCTATTTTTAATTATTAAAACAAGTGTAATGATTTTACTTCTAAGTAATTGTTTTGATATTACGTTAGCTGTATTTGATTTAGGTAAATGGATAACCGATCAAGTACCAAGTACAGCCTTGACCATACCCGAAAGTGTGGCTAACAACATTTTAGATAATATACCTGAAGGTGATGTAGGAAACGCAGTTTCAATGTGGGTAGTGGCTGGGATTGCTTTAATCATAACTTTTGTTATGTCTGGCATTATTTATTTAGTTGCTTGGAGCAGGATTGTTACTATTATGCTTTATATTTCAGTAGCACCTATTCCTTTCGCAACGTTCCTTAATAAAGATTGGATTGGTTCAATCGGTCAAACATACGTTAAGAATTTGGTAGCTCTAATGCTACAAGGTTACTTCATGATCGTTTGTTTAGTCGTATACGCAGGATTACTTGAAAAGGCGAGTAGCCTTATTACGACACAAGGAAGTGGATTATACGGCTTAATGTTAATGGTTGTTTCTATGGGAATCTTAGTAGTTTCATTGACGAGAACACACTCACTTGCTAAATCAGTAATGGGGGTTCATTGATTATGAAAAGTTGGTACATTAAGAATAAAAACCTACTAATCTTATTTGCTTTCACTTCATTGATAACATTTTTATTAACTTTACTTGAAGTGAATTTTATAGTTACAAATGTTGATGAATTTGAAGAATATGCAAAAACTGGTGTCGTATCAGATACATTAAAATGGATTAGTTTACTTGGATTGTTTAATGTTTCAATGCTTACAATATGGACGTGTTTTTTTATTTATATTATTTTAAAAATTATTTTTCCTAATCGAAAAACAGTGGAAAATGCATTGTTTATTGATGAATTAAATTTTTTAAAAAATATGCCAAATGAACTTAGAAGGGGGTTAGATAAAAGATGAATAATAACTTCGTTGTATCTATTCCCAAAGAATTAAAGTCCATAAAATCAAAATTGTTTCTTGGTTTAACTAAAAGACAACTAATTGGATTTGGTATTGCTCTTGGTTTAGCACTTCCAGTTTTTTTTATGCTTAAAAAGTTTAATTTAAACCTTGCTATGTACGGTCTTTTTTTTACAGCGTTACCTATAATTTTTGGAACAATCTTCACTAAAGACGGAATGCCTGGTGAGACATGGGTAAAAATAATTTTAGAATACAAATATCTCAATCCGCAGCAAAGATGCTTTAAAGTATCGAAAAGTAACAGAAGGCTAGCAGCAGAAAGGAATATGATAAATGTCAAGAAGGTTGGAAAAACTAAATCTATTTCAGGTGCTCCAGAAGCTAGTTGATTCTAAAAAACCTAAAAAAAAATCAACACAAGAAACATTGAATTATAAAAAAATGCATCCTAGTGGAATGTGTCATGTAGGTGGTCAAACTTTCAACAGAATGATTCGCTTTTCTGATATATCTTATCAAGTGTCTCAAGATGAAATGAAACAGAAAATTTTCGCACTATACAGTACATTGTTAAATTCATTTGACGACACGATTAAAATTCAACTTTGTTTTATTAACTATCGAATGAATAGTGAAGATAACGAAAACGAAGTGTTTGAGTACATTTCGAACACTAGTGACATTGAAGATTTCGAAAAATTGAGAAATGAATACTTTTCCTTCTTGGATGAACAAAGAAAAAAAGGTAATAACGGTATTATCAGGAACAAATATTTAGTTTTTTCAATTAAAGATGCTTCGCATGTAAATGCTGAAAGGCGCTTAAGGAGTATTGAAAGTAATATAAAAGACAGTTTTAAAACAATGGGTGTAGGAATGGAAGAATTAAACGGAATTGAGCGTTTATCCATTATCAATTATCTATTGAATGGCAGAAGTGACCATTATCTAGAATTAGAAGAATTAACGAAAGAACAATTAAGTAGTGGAACAACTAAAGATCTGATAGCACCTAAAGAAATTGAGTTTGGTAAATTCAAAGACGAGTTTAAAATCAACGAAAAATTTGGTGCTACTTTACATCTGAAAATAGATGCTACGGAATTATCTGACCGTGTATTAGCTGATTTCTTGGATCTTGATCTTGAAATGATTGTAAGTATGCATATCCGTTCATTAGGGCAGCAACAAGCTGTAAGAATGGTTAAATCAAAAGTATCTGACCTGGACAGTATTAAAATCGAAGAGCAAAAAAAGGCTCTGAGAAATGGTTATGATATGGATATTTTACCGACAGATTTAAATATGCATGTGGCGGAAAGTGGGAAGATTCTTAAAGATTTACAACGTGAAAATGAAAGGTATTTCTATCTCACTTTTACAATTACAGTTTTCGAGGAAAGTAGAAAAGAGTTAGACAATGCGATATTTAGGTTAAGTTCTATTGCTCAAAAACAAAATTGTTCACTGATTAAAATGAAGTATCAACAAGAAAAAGCCTTAATAAGTGCTCTTCCTTTAGGTGAAAACCTAAATGAAACTGACCTAGAGCGTGGGTTAACAACTTCATCTACTGCTATATTTGTTCCTTTTACTACTCAGGAGTTGTATCAGGAAGAAAAAGAGCCAGTTTATTACGGCTTAAACGCTTTAAGTAATAACATGATTCAAGTAAGTAGGAAAAACTTGAAAAATCCCAATGGATTGTTTTTGGGAACGCCAGGGTCAGGGAAATCATTCTCAGCCAAGCGTGAAATAACTGATACATTTTTACGAACAACCGACGATATTCTTATTTGCGATCCAGAGGGTGAATATTATCCATTTATTAAACGTCTAGGTGGCGAAGAAATTAAAATTGCCCTTAACTCTAAGGATTACATTAATCCTTTAGATATCTCGTTAGAATACGGTGAAGGTGAAAATCCTATTTCATTCAAGAGTGATTTTATTATTAACTTAATGCAATTGATAGCAGGTGGTAAAGCAGGACTATCTGCTCGTTCTAAAACGATTGTTGATAGATGTGTTCGTAAAATTTATCGCCCATTCATTGAATCACCTGTAAGCGAAAATATCCCGATACTTGAGGATTTATACAATGCATTTGTTGAAACAAAATCAATTGAAGGCCAAGAGTTAGCAGACGCTTTAGAATTATACGTCTCAGGATCTTTAAACGTATTTAATCACCGTACAACTGTTGATACTAAAAATCGTTTAATTTGTTTCAACATTCAGGAATTAGGTTCTAACCTAAAGGAACTAGGGATGTTAGTGCTACAAGACCACGTTTGGAATAAAGTAACAATTAACCGTAATCGTGATAAAAAAACATGGTATTACATGGACGAGTTCCATAAATTACTTGCTGAAGAGCAAACATCTAATTACAGTGTTGAGTTCTGGAAACGATTTAGGAAGTGGGGAGGCATACCAACAGGTATCACTCAAAACGTTAAAGACTTATTATCAAGCCCGAAAATTGAAACAATCATTGATAATACAGATTTTGTTTACTTACTAAATCAAGCAACTAGTGACCGAACAATTTTACAGCAGAAATTTGAATTTAGTGATTATCAAGCGAATTATATTACAAACTCTAGTGAGGGAGAGGGGTTAATTATTTATTCAGGAATAGTTTTACCATTTAAAGATAAATTCCCTCAAAATAACTCGTTATATCCAGTTATGACAACAAAACCTGAAGAAATTAAGCGATTGAGAGGAGCTGCTAAAATGTGATTAAGAAAAATCCTCCTTCTCAATCTAATGGTAATTTCAGACAGCGAGAAACTGTTCCTAAAAAACTAGAAAACAGTATTGACACAGCAGGGCAAAAGCAAGCTGCACAAACGGCTAGTCTAATGAATGATGGCCCCCAAGTGAATAATCAAGGGAAGTTACAAAAGCAATATTCGAACCAGAATAATCATGCTATCAGCGAAATTCGACAGCAAGAAATCGCAGCTACTACAATTGACAAGCCTTTAATTACAGCGCAACAACAACAATTAGAGCAAACAACAAGCGTAATTGCTGAATCTACTACTAACGAAAAAAAGTCACAGAAACAATTTTCTAATCAAGCAAAATTAGAGTTCCAACAGCAAGAGAGTACAGTTGACAAGATTGTAAAAACTCTTGATACAGCAGAACAACAAGTTGTGCAAACTTCAGGTGTCATTGCTGAATCTGCTACTACTAATGATAGTAAGCTTCAAAAACAGTTTTCTGAACAACCAAAGGAAGGTTTCAAACAGCAAGAAAGTACAGTTGGCAAGACTGAAAAAACTGTAAGTACAGCAGAGCAACAACAATTAGCCCAAACAACAAGCGTAATTGAAGATTCTGCAATTAATGAAAAAAAAACACATAAACCGTTTTCAAACCAGTCGAGAATGGAATTTCAACAGCCAGTTACTACAGTTGACAAAATTGAAAAAACTCTCGATACAGTAGGACAACAAATTGTACAAACTTCAGGTGTCATTGCTGAATCTGCTACTACTAATGATAGTAAACTTCAAAAACAGTTTTCTGATCAACCAAAGGAAGGTTTACGACAGCAAGAAAGTACAATTGGCAAGAACGAAAAAACTCTAAGTACAGCAGAGCAGCAAAAATTAGGGCAAACCACAAAGGTAATTGAAGGAACTACAACAAATCAAAACAAATTACAAAAGCAGTTTTCTGCTCAAGCAGAAAAAAAGCTTCAACAGCAAGGGAATAACGTTGTCAAAAATGGAAGTAATTTAAATATTGTAGAGCAACAACAATTAGCGCAAAAAATAAGTGTAGCTGTAGAATCTTCAAAAAAACAAAGCAAATTATACAAACAATTTTCTGCTCAAGCAGAAAAAAAGCTTCAACAGCAAAAAAATGCAGTTGGCAAAAAAGAAAGTAATTTAAACACAGCCGAACAACAGCAGTCACCTACTAATGGAAGTAAACTTCAGAAGAAAATTTACAGCCAAGCCAGGGAAGGTTTCAAAAAGAAAAAAAGTACAGCTAAGAAGATCGATAGACCTTTAGAAACAGCTGGGAGTAAACAATTTGCACAAACTGTAAAAATGACTTCTGAAAATAACAGTAAGTTAAATAGCACAAAAAATAGCTTGAAAAATTCTAAAAGTAGCACTAGAAGAAAAAGATATATATTACAAACTAGAGCGTTAGCAAATGGAACGCTAGTGGCTTCAGGAAGTGCTTTGAAAAATGGTGCGACAAAATATCAAGGTGAATTAGAAAAAGGCGACGCTGAAGGCGTTAAGTTAGTAAGTCAAGGTGTAACAATAACTAGCAATCTATCATCAAAAAGTATTAGTGGGCTAAGAAAAAAACGGTTAAACGCAAAAAGGGTCAGGAAGCTAAGAAAAAAACGGTTAGAGAGTAAAAGTTTTAAAAAAGCAAAAGAAAATCCTTTATCTAAGGAAAAACCTAGAAGAGAAAGCAGCTTAAAAAAAGAAAGCAGCTTAAAGAAAATATCTAAGACTCCTGGGTTTGCTCTAAAAAGTGGTGCGGCAAAGTATCGAGCCGAATTAGAGAAAGGTGACGAGGGTGTTAAGTTAGCAAGTCAAGGCGCTACTGAAATTGCAAGAGCTTCGAAAAAATTGTCTAAAGGTTTAGGTAAAATCAGTACGAAGTCAGGCAAACTAGGTAAACAAGGTGCTAAGCTAATGCAAGCACGCTTCAATAAAGACAAAAAAATAAAGGCAGCATCTAAGGCTGTTTTAAAGAAGAAGGCTATTAAGAAAAAGTTATATGCACCACAGCGAAATAAAACAAAAGCATTTAAAGGTGTATTATCTAGTTTTTCTAATCGTATAAGCAATATTTTTAAAAGTTTTGGGAAATTCAAACTTAGTAATATTAAAAACTTCATTGAAGCGAAAGTTGCTGCTTATTTTGGCGGTGGTTTGATTTCTGTTTTACCTATTTTACTTATTGCAGTAATTTTTCTAGCAATGGTAGGTATGTTAGGGGCTGGCACATCTCCACAATATACACCTACAAGTGGCGCATCTAAAAATGTATCACCTGAAGTTAAAAAATGGTGTTCATTAATAGAAGAAGAAGCAACAGCGCAAGGTATGGAAGCCTATGTAGATTTATTAGCATCTATTATCATGGTTGAATCAGGTGGTACAGGTACAAGGGATATTATGCAATCTTCAGAATCAGCAGGTTTACCACCCAACACTTTTACTACAGAACAACAGTCAGTGCGACAAGGTATAAAGCATTTAAAAAATATCGTGAATAAGCTGCAACAGTTTAATAGTGGCTATGAAAACAACCATAAGTTAATAGCCCAAGCTTATAATTTCGGTTCAGCTTTCGCAGGATATGTAGGTAATTTAGGAGGCGAATATACTCTCGAAGTAGCTGAGAAATATTCAAGGGATATAGTAGCACCAAGTTTAGGTAACTTTATCGGAGAAACTTATCCTTACATCAATGAAACGTCTACAAAATTGGGTAAACCTTACCTTTATCGCAATGGTGGGAACTTTATGTATGGTGAGTTAGTTGGTCAATATGGTGGTTGTAGTGATCTTGGAGCAGGAATTACGGGAGACTTCAGAACAGTGTTAGATGAAATTGAGAAATACGAAGGTTGGCCGTATGTATGGGGCGGTAAAAATCCAAGTACAGGTTTTGACTGTAGTGGTCTTACATCTTGGGGGTTAGCGCAAATAGGTATAACTTTACCTTCCTATGCTGCATCTCAATATGAGTTGACAGTACCGATTGATCCGAGCGAAGCACAGCCTGGAGACTTGATATTCTTTAAAGGAACCTATGGTTCACCGAATCATATTTCACATGTTGGGTTTTACATAGATGCAAACACTATGTATGACAGTAATGGAAGTGGAGTAGGTTATCACAATTGGAAAGACCCATATTGGCAAAAACACTTTGCAGGAATTAGACGAGTTGTAAGATAAGAAAGGTGTGTTTTATTTGGAAGAACGTTTAAAAAAAATAGAAGAACGTATTGGTAAAAGGGAAGAACGTATTGAAAAATTACTGTCGGATTTGAAAGAAGAAAAAAAGGGTTTAAAAAAAGATAAAGAAACGTTGGTTCAGCTCAAATACGATGGCGTGATAAAACAAATGCAAGAAAATGGAGTTAGTCCTGATGTAGCACTACGAGCTATTGATAATGTGATAGAAAGTAATCAAGAATCAAGAAATAATATTGACCAACAAGGAGGGCGAAACCATGCTAACAACTATTAAACGAGTATTTCTTTCAACAGTATTATTAAGCTCGTTGTTACTTCTTAGTTTATCTAATTCTATTTTAGTCTTTGCGGAAAATAATTCAGAGGTTAAACCAGTTACTGAAGAAACTGCTAAAGAAAAAGATGTAGGTAATGGATCAGTTGCAGAACCACCTTCAGGCCCTGATGTAGATATAGACACAATTGAAAAAGGTGTTGTAATTGACACACCAGCAAGCGTAACAGGCCAAAAAGTTCAAGGTACAGGAACTGTAACTGATTTTAGTACAAATGGATCTAAAGCATTTTATACTATCACAGACACAGAACATAATGTATTTTACTTGATTGTTGACCTCGATAAAACTGATAACAATGTATATTTCTTAACTGATATTAACAAATCCGATCTGGCAGGTTCGGTAGATACTGAAGAAAAAGTTGCCTTTGCGCCTCCAGTAGAACAAGAAACTGCAAAAGCTGAAAATCCTAAAGAAAGTGGAAGTAATTCTTTCTTATTAATCGTTTTATTGCTTGCTGTAATTGGTGTAACAGCTTATTACTTCTTGGTAATGAAAAAGAAACAAGGGCAAAGTAATTCTGATGATGAAGATGAAATGACAGACACTTACGATGAAGAAGATAGCTTGGAAGATGTAGTAGATAAAAAAACTGAAAAAGACGAGTAATAATGCTGATTAAAGTCTATATCAGAAAAAACATGTTTCATCTTCCTATGAAAGAAAGTGAACTGCTAAATCAAGTTGAGACTGCTTTAAATAAAAAGGTTGATAAATCAAATATTGCTAAGTTAAATCCTCTTACAAAAATAGAAGATAACGACAATATATTGGTTGAAAAACAACACACTAATATTTTTCTTCTCAACTTTCTCTTACTGGTTTTAAATCACAATAGTAAAGAAATTACGGAACAAGAATATTACAATGATTCGTTTATCATTTCTAAGCTAGAAGAAGAAACCAAGTTAAACTTAAAAATACTGCCCTTTGAAGCCGTGGAAATAGAAATTAGAAATTATCTATATCCAAATACCGATAAATCACAAATTGTATCAGAAAGTACAGAAAAAAAAGAAACACATTCTTACTTTGAAAACATTCAGTTTAGCGTAAGTTGGTTAAAAGGAGCGAAAAAAGAATTAGACCGGAGGGAGTAATGGCATGAGCAAGAGCATATGGAAAAAAACGAAGCTATCTTTAGTAAGTGGCGCACTTGCTTTAACTCTAACGTACAGTGCAACTAATTTAATTGCGCTGGCAGCAGATAATACAAAACCTGAAATAACTCAGACTGTCAAAAAAAACTACGTGAAAATAACATTCGATAATAGAGTTTTATTTCATGAACAAGTACCCACTGAATCAATTATCCAGATACTTGATACGGATTCTGAAGTTCTTGAAAGTAAGGTATTAACTGGTGACCTTGAAAAAGAACTTGAAGCACCAAAAATCGAGAAGGGTAGTATGTTAAGTTATTGGGCTGTTGAAAAAACGGAAAATAGAATGACGATTTTCCCAGTTTTAATATCGGAAAAGGAGTTATCTGTTAAATTCGTAACTACTGATGGTGGACAACTATTAGAAAACAATGCACTAACAAGAGAAATTGTTAAAAGTATAAATAAGGATGCTAAATTAAAAGATATTCTTCCTGAAGTTAGTCCAAAAGAACATTATAAATTTACAGGCTGGTTTGAATCTGTTAGCACGCTTGAAGGCATAAAAGCAGAAGAAAAACTAAAAGATATTGATGATATTAAGGTTAACGATTCTGGAAAAGAATATCACGCTAAATTTTATCCTGACTACAACGATAACGGAATTGATGATCGTACTGAAGAATTAACCGTGAAATTTGTGACAAACTCGCAAGAAAAAATTGCAGACGTAAATACAAAGGCTGGAGATCGTATCGAATTACCAGCACTTAAAAATAAAGATTCCATCTTTTTAGGGTGGTATACAGATGGGGAATTTAAAAATAAATTTACGAATGATGTTATTACTAAATCCCTTGTGCTTTATGCAAAATGGGGGAAAGCAGACAAGGTAATTGCTGAATCTGAAAAAAACCCAATAACAGACAAGGATATTTCCGATCAAGTCGAAAAAATTTTAAAAGACAGGCTGAAAGATTTAGACATTAATAAAAACAATACTCAAACACCTGTTAAAGCAACTACTCAAACACCAAGTAACAATTTAAATAACTCTAATTCAACTGAAAAACCATCGTATGACAGTAATGCATTTAAAAAAGTGAAATATGTTTTTGATAACAAAAATGTAGGTCAAATTTACATGGTTAAATTCTTTGATGAACATGAAAGTTTCCTTTTTAGTCTTGCCCTACCATACGGTAAAACTATTAAAACATATGATGAAAATGAACTATTCCAAGAAGAATATGCAGTTAGACAAGAAACAACAATAACATTAAATACGAACCATTACATTAATGGAGATTCCGAATTAATTGGATTCGATACTCGCGAAGTTAGGATGAATTCTACTCTTATAACAGAAGTATTTCCTAACGTAAAGAGCAAAAAAAATGAAAATCTTGCATATTCACAAGCTCAAGCAATTAAAGCAGAAAAAGAAAAATCAATTGAAAAGAAAAAGAAAAATACTATTGTTGGTATCTCAATTGGATTGGTTTTGATTGCTGCTATTGGAATAATGTTTTATTTATTCAAAAGAAAAAGAAAGCTAGCCCAAATGTGAAAAACTATTTAAAAGGCGGTATACGCTATGTATGACATTGTTCAAGTCGTTTTAATAGTAATAGGTGTAATATTTCTAATCAAAGGTATTGTAAGTCTTGCAAAAGGTTATAACATAGTTAAATTATTAACTATTTTTATAAATATAGTATTACCAAAAACTAACGTAGAAAAGAGGAAATAAAAATGGAATTTTTTGTTAAAGGTGTAGATGTATTTGTAAAACTTTTAATTTTAATCGGTGCAGGATTAGGTGGATGGGGCGTAGTTAACCTTTTAGAAGGTTACGGTAACGATAACCCAGGGGCGAAATCACAAGGCATGAAACAATTCATGGCTGGCGTAGGAATTGTGCTAGTTGCAACGTTACTTATTCCAGAATTAAAAGGTTTATTTGCATAAAAACAAAGAGGGCGAGTGTAATTACTCGCCCTTTTATATTACTAAAGGAGCTATAACATGGAAAAAATAAAAGAAAATAAAATCTATATTATTTTAGGTTCAATTCTCTATATTTTATTAAATTATCTCTTTTATTATTTTAGGGTGACATTTGCAAGTGATACACTTGCTGGCTTTAACTATTTATTCTCTGAACCCAAGTACCTTCTATATGCTTTCCCTCTGTCCTTTAACAAAATTGATTTCTTTTTACCGTTATTCTTAGTGGCTTTAGCAGCGCTGGCAATCACCGAAAAGAAAAAGAACAAGAAAAAGTATAAAAAGGGGGCAGAACATGGTTCAGCTCAATGGGGAACTGTTAAAACAGATTTGAAAAATATGTACGACGAAAAAAATGAAGATAATAATATTTTATTCTCGCAAAACACTAAGATTCGACTAGATGATAAAAACGCACCATTTGAAGTGAGACGCAATAAAAATGTTTCTGTGATCGGTGGTTCAGGTAGTGGTAAAACTCGCTTTTTCGTTAAACCAAATATGCTACAGATGAATGCAAGTTTTGTTTGTACTGACCCAAAGGGAACAATCGTTAATGAAATTGGAATGGCATTAAAAAATAAAGGCAATTACAGAATTAAGATATTAAATACCGTGAATTTCAAAAAAAGTATGCACTACAACCCATTGTCATACGTGGAAAATGAGCAAGATATTTTAAAACTAGTTGAAACGATTATAGCCAATACAGGTGGTGCTGGTGGGAAAGAAAAAGCAGAGGATTTTTGGGTTAAATCAGAAAAATTACTCTATCAATCTTATTTAAGTTTAATCATTTCGAAATTTCCTAAAGAAGAACAGAATTTACCGACTCTTATAGATTTAATCTCTTATTCTACTGTTAGAGAAGATGATGAAGATTATAAAAATCCGATAGATTACTTATTTGAGGCATTAGAAGAAGAGGATAGTAATCATTTTGCAGTAAAACAATATAAAGCCTATAAATTAGCGGCTGGCAAGACAGCAAAGAGTATTTTAATCTCATGTGCTACTCGATTAGCACCTCTAAATATTCCAGCTGTACGTGAATTGTTGTCGAAAGATGAACTTGATTTAACTACACTTGGCGACAAAGGGCGTAAGACAGCACTGTTTGTTATTGTTCCTGATACTGATGCTACATTTAATTTCATTGTCGCTATTATGTACTCACAATTATTCAACATGCTTTGTACAATAGCAGATGAAAAATACAAAGGATCACTACCAACCCACGTTCGATTTATGTTGGACGAATTTGCCAATATCGGGTTGATTCCTAACTTTGAAAAATTAATTGCAACGATTCGTTCAAGAAATATATCGGCCACTATTATTTTACAAGCCTTATCACAACTTAAAGCAATTTATAAAGATAATGCAGATACGATTATAGGTAACTGTGATACTACTATTTTTTTAGGTGGTAAAGAAACCTCCACAGTTAAATCATTGAGCGAAGAACTAGGAAAAGAAACAATTAATGATTATAACGAATCAAAAACACGCTCAAATAGTGATAGTTTTGGCCAAAACTATTCTAAATTAGGTAGAGATTTAATGACCAAAGACGAGTTACTTACGATGGATCGTAATACTTGTATCGTACAAATTATTGGTAAAAGACCTTTCAAAGATAAAAAATATGATTTAACTAAACATCCTAGATATAAATACCATTCAGATGGTGAGAAATATTGGTTTGATGTTGAGAAATATTTAGTTGCACTCCAAAAAGCTAAATATAAGAAGGCAGCTCCAGGAATACAGAATATGAAATTAACAATTACAACTATAGATGATTCAGGGAACGAAAATAACATTGCTATTTAATTTGTAATAAGTATGGCATTGATATTTTAATCATTAGACTAAGTGAAAAAAGGGGTTTTATAAATTGAAAGAAGTATCTACAGATTTATATCAGCAAAAAGAGAATATCTTGCTAAAAGAATGGCTGTTTGATTTTGATGAAAATAATACTACTAATATTGAAAGACAAGGGAAATGTATTGAAGTACCAATAAATGAAATACAAAAAGGAGATATATTATTAGATTATCTTACTGCTGAAATGAATATAAATGAAGGTTCAAAAATAAACTTGTTAAATTTGGCTGTAAATTATCCAGGTACTTCTTTTGTGAAAATTGGAGAAGTCATAAGCTCTGAGAAAGAAAGTATGGATATGTACATCCAAAAAATCAAAGTGAAATACCAAGATTATTTATCAGAATTCAAAATCGATAAAAATTTGGTTCAAAACGAAAATGAAACATTCAGTTTGAAGGATATGTATTATTCATCTGAAATTCAAAACAAAACAAATAAAGTCATTAATAAAGCCATTCGAACAGGTGGAGAGTTAGACAAGATTATTAAAAAAATCCTTGTGCAGAATCAACTTGAGCCTAAAGAAGTTTATAAAGTCAAAGATATGATTACTGCTGACGGTGAAGGATTAAATAATAAAATTCTATATTTAGAAAATAAAGAAGGGACAATAAAATCTTACAATATCGGAAATCCGATTAATGGAATTAAATACATTAAAGGAGAACAAATTCAGTTAGAAAATGTCCTCCGTAATAGTATTTCATTACTGGAAAAAGCTTGTAAAAATATCGAAAAGAAAATGGCACGCCAACTAGAGCGATAACATACCTTGAAAACTAAATTTAGTCAATTTTATTAATGGAGGTTAAGAAATGAAAGTAGTTATACTATGCGAAAAACCGTCACAGGCGAGAAATATCGGGAGTACACTTGGTATTGAAAATAAACATGAAAATCACTTTGACATTAAAAAATCAGAGTTACTACCTCATGGAGCTATACTAGTTTGGTCTGTTGGTCATTCAGTTTCCTTAAAAGAACCCCAGGAGTATGATCTTAAATACAAAGATTGGCGGTTAGAGGATTTACCGATAAAACCACAAAAATATGAATATAAAGTTGATGAAAGTAAGCAAAAACTATTTGATACCATGAAACAGCATTTATCTGAAGCCGATTTAATTATTAATGCTACTGACGCTGGAATCGAGGGTACACATATATTCTTTTCGGTACTTGAAACTGCAAATATTGATACATCGAATAAGACGCTTAAACGCTTCTGGGTGTCGTCAGAAGAAAAAAGTGAGATATTACGTGGTTTCCGAAATTTAGAGCCGATAGATAAGGATTTACTACGCTTTGAGCGAGGGAAAGCCAGGGCGATTAGCGATTGGTATTTAGGTATGAATATAAGTAGATACGCAACACTTAAAGCAAAAGAAAAAACTCCTAATCTACCTAAAATCGCAATTGGACGAAACATGCAAGTGGTACTATCTATGGTTTATCAGCGACAAAAAGAGATTGAAAACTTCATTCCTACTTCTTTCTATGAACTTGATGCTAACTTTGTTAGCGAGGCAAGCCAATACAAGGGGAAATCTAAGTTGAAGTTTGATAATAAAGCCGAGTTAAAGACTTTCTTAGAAAAAAATAATCTAGTTGCATGTGCAAATCTTGAAGCCGTTGTTTCAAGTGTCACTAAAGAAACTAAGTCGAAAAATGCCCCTACATTATTAAGTCTTTCATCACTTCAAAAACTAGCATTTAAGAAATTTAAATACAGTCCTGATAAGACAAAAAAAATAGCGCAATCTCTCTACGAAAAGCGTGTTTTATCATATCCAAGATCAGATTCACGACACATTAGTGAAAATGAATATGACTATTTAAAAGAGCTAGTGAGTGATTTCAAAAATCTACTTAATGTTGATTTTGAGCCGATTTTCAAACCATTAAAAAAGCATGTTGACGCCAGTAAACTAACTGACCACTATGCACTTCTTCCTACTCGAAAAATCGCTAATTTAAACGAATTATCATCGGAAGAACGTAATCTTTATATTGAGGTTGTGAAAAGTGCTACAGCTCTTTTCATGGCTGCTTATCAGTATGAAGAAACAAACATAATTACAACTATAAATGATGTACCATTTCATACATCTGGCCGTATAGAAAAAGTACGTGGTTGGAAAGAAATTCTACAAGATGCAGATTCAAAGGATACAGTTTTACCAAGTGTTATCGAGGGACAAAGAATATACGGCACTCTTATAGAAAGTGAAGGACGTACAAAAGCGCCTGAAACGTACAATGAAGGTAAATTAATTGAGTTAATGGAATATCCAGGGCGAACACTTGATAATGAAGAATTTAGTGAAGAACGAGAAATATTATCTGAAATAAAAGGAATCGGAACTGCTGCCACTCGTGATGAAACAATAAAAAAACTGTTCAGCAATGGATATATGGATTTAACAGATAAAAAAATGGTGTACGTAACAGATATAGGTATTTCTATATGTAAGTTGGTAGATGGTACAAGCCTTGTTAGCCCTGTAATTACAGCAGATTGGGAAAAAGCATTAAAAGATATTGAAAAAGGAACTATGAAAGGTGAGGAATTTATTATGACAATCGAAAAAGAAGTAACAGACATTAATGAAAAAATCACTGAAAATATCGAAACAACTGAGTTTAAAGCAAAAGACGAAGATGCCCCGATTTGTCCAAAATGTAAACAGGGAAGAGTTATAAATAAAGGACAAGTATATGGTTGTTCCCAATATAAAGAAACTGGTTGCGACTTCTCTATTTTTAAAACAATCGCTAAGAAATCTCTATCTGAAAAACAGGTTCATGAGTTAATTGAAAAAGGGGAGACAGGCATTATTAAAGGCTTTAAATCAAAGGCTGATAAACCGTTTGCTGCTATTTTAAAGCTAAATGCAGAGGGTAAAATAGATTTTATATTTCCGCAAAATGCAAAATGTCCTAAATGTAAAAAAGGAGAGATCGTCGATAAAGGGAAATTAGTCGGCTGTACTCATTTTAATGAAACTGGCTGTAATTTTGCTATTTTCAAAACGATAGCAAAAAAAACACTTTCTGAAAAACAATTAACTGACTTAGTTACAAAAGGGAAAACAGGGAAAATTAAAGGTTTAGTAGGTAACTCAGGGAAAGAATTTGATGCTAAATTGATATTAAATACAGACTTTAAAGTTGAATTTGATTTTAGTTGATTGGCTATTAGCAATAAAAAAGAGTTAGAGGAATGAGCAGATTAAATCAATTAAAAGGAGATAGAGAAATGTTTGTTAATTATAATTTAGGAGAAATAAAAAATGGAAAAATAAGTTTGAATAAAGAAGTTCAAGAAGATGTGATGTTAATTGTTCAGTCTTTCGAAAATGAATGTATTGATATTACTAATTGGAGTTTGTTTGAAATAGCTGCTACGCACAGAACATATGGCTTCGAAAATAAAAATGACATGGTTTATATGGAGATAAAAAGTACTGGGGAAGTCTTACCATGTTACTTTAAAAATCATGATTTAAATGCATATGGGATATTTGTGGCTGATTCAATTAATGAGGCAATAAAACTATATGAAAGGACATATAAACCTAAACCACCCTTTAAGGAATATAAAAAAATAGATGGGCCAATTACAAAAATTAGTCCACCGCCTGAAAAACTAAACAATAACAAAATAAAGCCTGTATCATATCTTATTCATTCTATTGGTGATGAATTTGGCGTCTTAGTACATCGGGAACTAAGTGAAAATGAGCTGGCTTCAGATTATAAGGACGATGAAATAATTGAGTATGAGGGCCAATTATACTTATCCTGTATTTTAAACCTTGCAACTGAAGAAGAAGCTCTAAGTGCTATCCACAGTTATTTTAGGGCCTATGAGACTTTGAATGACGAGAAGTTTATTGCTCGTTTAAATAAACCAGAACAAGATACTCAAACAGTGAAAGATGATTCTTGGAAAGAGCCGAAACAACGGAGGATCGGATATGTTTTTTCATTCAATTTAAGGGGTGTTAAAAAAGATTCTGAACATTGTGGTGAGATTTATTCTTTAGATGTAAACGTCGTACCTAATTATGATGTAAATTCTGATACGGACGAAGAACTATATATAGATGGTATATCGTTAAGTGATTTTATAATTGGCTACCTCGATTTAGGGGAAGAAGTAATGAAATTTACAGTGAAACCTAATCCTTATTTTGATAGTGTTACGATTACTGGCTATTATGGTGGTTTTTCTATAAATAGTTGGCTGGAACCTGAAGAAATCACAAAAGATAAGTGCGAACAGTTGCTCAAGGAGTATTTTTCAGCAGTTAAAAATGACAATGCTTTCTTTGAAAGAACAGGTGAAAGTGTAGCTTATTTTTATGTTGATATGGGCTTAGAGGACATGTTCAGCAGTATGCCAGTAGAAGAATTAAGAGATAATAGTGATACACTTGCAAAGCTGATTAAGGAAAGTAACATACCAATGTACGGCCACTTTTTAAAGGATTATGAACAAGACGGATTACATTTTAAAAAAGGTGAAGAATTTTGTCTTGTGAAAGAAAATAATAATTCATATTCAGTGGAAACATTAAAGCAAAAAGCTACGATTTCCTTATCTAAAAACTTAGAAGAAAAAGTATTTGTTTTTTAATTTGGGCGGCAACACCAACAGCGCCCAGGAGAGCCAAAAACGCTCTCTAGGGTGCTGTAGGTGTCAATGTGCCACTAAATAGCTCGATAACCACGGCCTGTACGGCTCATTCTTCGCCTACATTCCGTAGGTTCCTGATCTATTTGCCTATCGGCACGCACCCCATGAGCCGAAAAGATGAAAACCTTAAAAGAATAAAGAAAAAGGAAGGCAGCCAAAAAACGGCTGCTTTTATTGTGGTCTTTTTCCCTTTGGCGCAGCGCAATTTACCAACTTAACGCCTGACATCGGCCTGGAATTGGGCGAGCCTCGATACTCTTCCCAATCCCCTGCCGTGCAGGCGTAACACAGCTCCAGCAAGGGGCAAAAAACTTTTTCTTAACGTGCCTGAAGGCAGAAAAACTTTTTGTGCTGTTAACCCTGGCTTCGCTCTGTTTGCGTTGGTGAACTTGCAGCAACCAAAGGGGAAAAATTCTCCCTTTTGGGGAACATTTAGCGCTTTGCCAAAAGCAAAAAGGAGAAAAGACAATGACAAACATTAAAAATCAAGAAACAAAAACACAAGAACAAAATTTCGCAGGTGCAGACACAATAAGAAAATGCAGAATATGCGGTGATTATATGATTTCTGGACACATTGACGAAGATAATAATTTTCATTATTACTGTTCAAAGGTATGTTTAGATAAAGTATTTTCAGAAGAAGAACAAGAAATTGGTTATGATAATGGCACTTTATATTATACAGAATGGTATGATTCAGAAGTTTTTGTGGTATTTGACAACCAGTATGCAGAACTTGAAGATGCTAAATATATAAAAGAAAAACATGGGAATAGTTTCACTTTAATTGAGGTGAAAACGATTGATTTTAACTTTCCAGTTTTCAAAATTGTCGATGGTGAACAAATCGAAATTGAGGAATTATCTTAAAAATCCACTGGAGAAATATAAAAGGGTAGTCCAGAATTTTAATCTGGACTACTACAAAAAGAAAATACATTATCAGGGAGGGCACAGTATGGGAAATGTTCAATATGAAGCAATAAATTTAAAGGGCTTAAAATTTAAAAATGGAGAAGGGTTAGTGTGTGAAATACAGAGTCATTTCGGATTATATGTTGAGGGTAAAGGCTTTGTTTCATTTATCGACAATGGAAAAAAAGAACTTGTTAAATTGCCATATGCTAACAATAAAAAAGTCATTAATGAAATCATTAATGCAGGGGGATTAATTAATTTTTCTAATGTAGAATTTTTAAATCCAATTTAGTGAAACCAATAATAAATAACGCTGTGAGACGAATTGAAAATGCAATTTATATATAACTATACGCCTCTAATCGTCTCGCGGCATATATTAAAAGAAATGGGGAATTAAAAATGGAAAATCAGGTATTAGACATTTTGAAAAGATTAGAGGTATTTAGAAATAAAATCAACAATGGTGAAATTCAAAAAGGCGATTGTGATTGGTTAATTAGAATGTGTGAAGCAGAAGTTGCACAAGGGCATTTTAAAACTAGAATGGAATGGGTTGAATTATTAAATAAAAAGTAATTGGGGTGTTGAAATGAAAAGAAAGAGCATTACTAATGAAGAGAAAGCTAGAAAAATCCTTGTCAATATGATGACTGGTTTTAGGAAGGTGAGAAATAAAGAACAGATGCTTAATAATGTCGGTTGGTATGATTTTGCTAGTGGTATACACAACTTGGAATTAACTAAAAAGATAATGGAATCTGAAATTGATAACGTTTTTATATTTGAAATTGACTAAATTTAGTCGGATGGGAATTGTTGTGAGAGTGTTTATATAATAATTGGTTGTCATGCTTAGGGCGGCAGCACCAACAGCGCCCAGGAGAGCCAAAAACGCTCTCTAGGGTGCTGTAGGTGTCAATGTGCCACTAAATAGCTCGATAACCACGG
>NZ_JBIWEY010000047.1:0-31593 GCF_044762775.1 Lysinibacillus sp. NPDC096418 | reverse complement strand
CTAGTCCGTCCTTTAATCTTGAAAGTCTAGTATATAAAAAATACCGGCAGTTAGCACACTCTTTTTCAAGTGTCCTAACTACAGGTACCATATTAGTTTAAGTTTTAAAACACGCCCCTTTATTCTTTTCACTTTCTTACCATTAATTTTGAGTTTCCTACAAATCGTTACTTACATGTAATAACGTCATTAATAGAATAAATCCTCACTGAATTTTCTTGAGAATTTTTTAAGACGCAAAGTTCCCCTTAGAATAAACTCGCTTGTTTATCCTAAGAGGAATATATGTTATTCATAACTACTATTTAGGGGTTAGTTTATTTCTGCCTGAAGATAAATCTTACGGGCTTCAGTATCTTACAGAATTTTATTTACATACATTAAAGATATTCAATTAGGAGATGTAGAACCTTTTACCATACCTTCTTCTGGATTAGATGAATAAGGATCCCATTGTTCTGGTGTCTGTCCACCTGGTTTTGATGTGAACTCCTCCCACTGTTCTGGTGTCATTTCTCCTCTTGGATTTGGAGATTCCCACTGCCGCTGATCAGGAGTATTTTCTTCTGAATACGAGTTATTATCTTGGTCCATATTGATTTCACTTTGATCCAGGTTTCCACCTAAATTCATCAAATTCGCAAATAAACCAATTGCTATTCCAATTGATACTAAGCCAATGGATGCTGCTATTTTCGTCCACATTTTTTCCACTCCAATTATATATTTGACTTCTATTCCAACTACATTTTTACAAACTAGTTCTTCTTCAAATTCTTACAAACCAAATTTTGTTTTTCAAGATAAACTACTTTATCAGATTGTTTAGCGACTTCCTGGGAATGAGTGACAACGATAATACATTTATTTTCTTTATGAGCTAGTTTTTTAAACAATTTTACAATTTCATCCGAAGTATTCTCGTCTAGATTACCAGTCGGTTCATCCGCGATTAATAAATCTACTTCACAAGATAATGCTCGAGCTATGGCTACACGCTGTTGTTGACCGCCGCTAAGTTGTAAAACCTTTCTTTTAGCTTCGATTTCCGACAAGCCAACCATTTCTAATAATTCAAGCGCTCTTCCCTTTTTATCATTTATAGAAACTCCTGTAATTTCCATTGCCGTGACGACATTTTGAAGAGCTGTCATATACGTAATGAGATTATACGATTGAAAAATAATTGAAACATATTTATTTCTATATTTATCTAAACCGATTTTCCGTATATCTTTTCCTTTGTACAGTACATGCCCTTCTTTTGGGTTATCTAATCCACTTGCTAAACTAAGTGCTGTTGTTTTTCCTGAACCTGATGGACCTAAAATGCTATAGAAACATCCTGTTTCAAAGGTGAAATTTACATTCTCTAATAAAGTATTCTTCTTATTATTACTTTGATAATAGTAAAATAGATTTTTAAATTGTAATATAGTGTCCATGTGACTCCTCCTACTCATCTTTTAATAGTATTTCTTTTGGATTTAAACGAAGAATTGACAACGCTGGTAGAAGTGTTGATAAAATCGCAATTAATAGCCCTAGGCCGCCTAAATTCAATACATCTTGTGATGATATACTGACATCAATATTGTCGATCGGTTCAACATCTTTTTCTTGTTTATTCATCATGCCCAACGAGAATCCTAAAGAATTTGATTCTTCTTTTTGATCTTCGGCAGCAATTACCTCTTGCTGTAATAAACTGTCGCCCATTTTTTGAGACACTGTTTTACCTGTAATGATAGAAATACCAAATGCTAGTACAGCTATACATAGTACTTCTACTAACAGTTGTCCTATTAATTTTCTCTTTTTTTCACCGATTGCCAATAGAATACCTAATTCCTTACGTCGCTCTTTTATGGTCAACATTATAATAAGACCTAATATAATGGATCCTGCAACGGATACTAAATAAACAATCATTTTGGAAGTAGCGGCAATATTCTCGATAGGGCCTACCATTTTTTGATATAAAGCATCATGCGCATCTAGCTTAAATAAATTGAAATCAATATTTGATTTCTTTGCGTCTGCTTTAAAATCCTGAATATTTTCTGGATCATTTAAGTAGTAAATTGCCTCGTTAATAGATACACCCTTTTTATCACTTTCTTCATATATTACTTTCGTCGCGTCATAAGTAGTGTATACTTTGTTAGATGGGTGCATCATAGCTGGTAAATTTTTCTCAAAGTCAGTTATCCCAGAGTTTTTGTATATCCCTATTATTTCTAACTCAACATCCGATGTTTCATCAGTTGATTTAATCTTTAACTTATCACCAACTTGAAGCTCGTTTTGTTCGGCTAACCGTTTTTCAATCAGAGCTACTTTCTTATTCGTATCCCCTGATGCTATTGAACGACCGTCAATTATTTCATTCGTTCCATCTGTGAATTCTTGTAATAAATCAGAACTTCTAACACCTTGGATAAAAGTATTAGGCATTTTCATATTTCCAGAGTGATTACCACTTACTGCTCCACTAACCCCATCTTCATCTTTGTCACCATTAATAGGCGTGTAATCATCTGCTAGAAGCATGTCACTTTTTAGATAGTTATAGTCTATTACATAGGGTGACTTCGCTAACTGGTCTGCTTCTTCAGCAAAAAGTTCAGGGTGTTGTATTTTTCCATTTGGATTCTCTTGTCGCTGTTTCGCCACATTTTCCATAAGCTTCTCTTCGTCCATTCTAAGACTCACGTCAACACCTAATGTTTGTCTAGCATGATCATTCGCCTTTTGAGAGACATTTTGAATAGCGAAACCCGCTAATACTAAATTGGAAACTACTAAAAATACAGTAAATAATATTAGAGATTTCCCCTTCCTTGCCTTAACACTTAAAAATGCTCGTTTGATAAAATTCATTTTTATTACCTCCTTGATAGCTATACTATATAGGGGTAATGTGTAGTTTATATGGAGATACTGCGAAGAGTATCTAGAGATATACGGGAGTTAATGTAGATCCCAATTATTACCTATGTTTGAGGATACACTCTAAAATAGATTTCCTTTCTTAGCACTCTTTATGCAGTTTTTAAGCCTACTTCAGCCTACCTGGTAAATAACGGAATCATCCTCAACCTAATAATAAGAAGAATTTGCTTCTAGCTTTTCATAGATTCATTAGCCTAATATAAAAAATAATTTTGATACCATTGAGTTATGTAGATTATTGTCGTAATATACCTATAAATAGTTGTGGGGGAAAGCAAATGAAGAAGAAAAATTTACAGTTACGAAGCATCTCAGGGAAGTTAATGCTACTAATCACAATTATTATACTTGTGACAGTTGTGATTATCGGCTCAACAAGTTATTTTGTTGCCAAAAATCAGCTCATAGAATCAGGTCAAAGAGAACTACAAAGCATTGTCGAGGGGGCCTATACTTCATTAGAATTGATTAATGAAGAAGTGGAAATTGGCAAAATAACACTAGAGGAAGGAAAAGAACAAGCGAGAATTATTCTAAATGGACCAGTAAATGAAAATGGAGAGTACGATTATCAAAAGTCCCGTTTTACTTACAAAAAAAATGGTTATATTTTAGCTTTTGACGAGGGTTTAGTGTTACAACTCCATCCTTCTAAAATAGGTGGAGCTCCTGCCGATGAACTAAACAGAAGTAATCGAGAAAAGATAGTTGCAGGCGGCAAGTCCAAAAATGAATCAGATCGCTATGTCGTTTATTCTGACAGACAGCCAGATGGTTCTTTTAAAGATAAAACATCCTATACAGAATATTTTGAGCCTTGGGGTTGGACTATTGGAATTGCTGTTTTTCAAGATGAATTTTATGAAGGATTAAACATTTTACAATATATTATCGTTGGTGCAACAGTTGTACTCATTATTTTAAGTTCACTTGTGTTTTATTTAGGTATTCGGAGGAAAATAAATACATTAAAAGAAGTAGCTGAAGCATCTACAAAAATTGCTGATGGTCATATAATTGTTACCAACCTACCGGAATCAACTGATGAAATTGGACAACTTGCGACTGCTTTTAATAAAATGTCACAGCATTTACGCACGCTCGTCGAAAAAACTAAAAATACTAGTGAACATTTATTGGATTCAGCGACTAACTTATCAGCAATTTCAGAAGAAACATCCGCTAGTAGTGATGAAGTTGGTAGAGCAATTACCGAAATTGCTACTGGTACACAAGAACAAGCCCATGATTTGGACAAGATAAACCGAACAGTCGAGCTATTATCAAGTTCTATAGAAACCACGGAGAAACAAAGTAAAGTTATGTACGACATTACAAAACATGCAGAAAAAATATCATCCGAGGGAATTGAAATAGTTCATCAATTACAACAATCAAATACTGATTCATTAGCAGCATCACAAGAAGTCAGTTATGAAATTAAAAATTTAAATAGTAAAATAAATCAAATCATACAGGTAATGGAAACAATTGAAACAATCGCAGAACAGACAAATTTACTAGCTTTAAATGCGAGTATTGAAGCAGCAAGAGCAGATGAGTATGGTAGAGGATTTTCAGTTGTTGCCGATGAAATAAGGAAACTAGCAGAACAATCGAAAAATGCATCTCACCAAGTACAAGGAGTGGTTTCATCCATTGTTTCAGAAACTACTAAAACAGTTGAAACTGTAGAAGGAACAATGGAGACTGCTAAAAAGTTAAATGATGATGTAGTTCTAACACAAAGTAAATTCAATCAGATGTCTGATTCTGTTAAACAAATTGTAGAATCGATATTAGCAGTTAATAAAGAAATGGACGTTATGACATCCTATAATAAGTCGATGAGTGAAGGAATCGAAAGTGCGTCCAGCGTATCAGAACAGACGGCCGCTTCAGTACAGGAAATTGCTTCTTCCATAGATGAGCACATTAAAGCAATTGCTGATGTTGCTAATGCTGCTGAAAAACTAACGGAATTAAATCGTGAATTAAATTCCTTAATGGAGCGATATACTTTATAAAAAGCTAGTGATGTTATTAACATGGTCTAAAACGGCTTTTAAGGGGGAATTGAAGAATCAACCTACTAAACAGAATAAATGCATCGAATCATTTGATTCGATGCATTTGTTTTATAATCTATTGTATGTTTCATCAAAAGTTCCAAACACTCTTACCCTTCAGTAATTGTAAAGTATTTAAACCGGTTATCTTTTGATATTTAGTCTTTTAATATAAAATGAACCATAAATTTCTAGAAAATAAACCATAAAGCTTCCAGCCATAGAGTAATAAGGCTTTACAGTAATAAATCGTTGTAAATTTTAAAAGACAAGGAGCAAATTATAGATAAATAAGTCACTTCATTATAAACTAAAAACACTTAAGGAAACATTATGATTTATATTATATCTTTAGGGAATTTTATGGTTTAAACCGTATGAAAGTATTAAATGAACCTAGCAATATATTGGTATTACACGGAATTCTTTCTCGAGTTATTTTATTATAATAAGAAAATCTCTATTTTCACTATTTCACTTTATATCCCAGAAGTATCACCAACTCTTTCCACCCTTCTTCCACTTCCTTATATAGGAAAATAGAATCAGAAGAATTTAATTCCTGTCTTATTTTATAAGTACTTGGATAGATTCCTTTTTGATGTAGATCGTTTGCAACTCTGCGGACTTCTTTTAAATATAATTCTACCTTTTTCATTTTCATTTCAGAAAGATATGTTTTATATCCTAGACTTATCTCCTTTGATAAATTAGGGCAGTATGCTTTAAATCTTTGTATTGGAATTCCCTTTTCTTTAGCTAATTTAGTTAAACTTATAGGTATATCATTATACATAGTGTCCCTTAGTATCTGAATTATTTCTGCTTCATTTTCTTTTTTTTCTTTATCTTGATGTACTAAATATTTTTCTTTATTTTTCTCGCATAAATAAAACAGAACCCGTTATGCTAAACCATCTACTTTAAAACGGCTTTTTTAACCGTCTGGCAGATTTTTTGTATTTACTAGTTCTTCATCAGATGCTTCTTTGATAATTTAAATGTAGCGATCATATAGGTAGATAACACTATTCCGATAGTTACCGAAAGCACCACCATTACAATCCACAGATAGCTTGGTATCATTTGCCCAAACACTTCATAAATTTCATTATTTCTACTTAATCTATTAAAGTTGGTCATGTTATAAGGGAAAAAATTACTTAGGTTATGTGTGATACCAAAGGAAGTAAACAGGTTACTGGGTAATGTAAGCATAAAAATCCAAAAGAATGTTGTTAATACCCCACCAGCCATTATTTTTTCTGTAATTACAGTGAAGAAAAAAATGGTGACTGTCATGAAAATAATTGCTACATAACCTATAAAAATATTTAATAGGTATTGCTCTAAAAATGTTAAATTCCAGGATGAAACAAAATAAAATGGATCACTTTGTATCGCAAGATTGTATCCGTTAGCTCCAAAAACAAGCAATTGAATAATTGTTAACATTATCACAAGTGAAAAATAAACAATGGAAGCAATTTCAAGTCCAGCTATCATTTTTGCTTTTATTAACATTGTTTTTCCATGTCTTGTTGAATTGCATAGCTCATTCATGTTTGTTTTCTCCGACCCACCAAATACCTGAAGCAAAAGAACCGATAGAATCAGCAGTACAATAAACAAAAGATTGGACATATCGTTGTTTAAGTTTTTCCATCCTTCGGAGTATCCGATAGGTAAAGGAGTTTCTATTTTTGAAGTCTTCATTTTTAAATGTTCTATTTGTTCCTCTGTGAAAATATCCAATGGTCTTAGCGCAGCAAATTCTATTGAATGGATTCGCTGCTCATAAAAATGTTCTATATCATGCTGTGTGAGTTCAGAAATATTCTTGTCTTGGTAGGTAGCAAGAAGTAATCTAATGGTGTTTATATTATAGAGATAATTACTTTTATCCACTTCGTTTACTATATCTGTTAGAAGTTCGTAATCAAGTAAGACATTATGCTCTACTTTCTTTGACTCTGCTAGATTCTCTTTTGCTGATATAACTACTTTTCCAGAGGAATCATATACATTATAAGAGTTAAAATTTTTCACAGCACTAAAGATTGAAAAGGCTAGGCCTACAATTATAATAAGCGCAAATATTTTTCTGTTTAATATTCTCTTACGCTCTACACGCACTATTTCTCTCACCTAAAATTCAACCCCTCAATGTATATCTTTTGTAAAAGCGTATAGTTAAAAAGCGAATGATCGTTAGATACAAAATAGCAATCAAAGCACTAACAAAAAAGTAAGGCATCATCACATTACTGATAAAAATAGGAGTGTCTAACGGTATGTTTGTTGAAAAATAAATTGGATTCAACTGCAATTGCAACATATTTTTCGTTTTTGCTAACTCAACAAGCATTAACAGACTGGCGATAGAACATACTGCAGATAGCCCTACATATTTTGTGCTAATGGATACCAACATAACAAAATTTGCAACAAGAAGTGTTCCCAATAATCCCATAGCTAACATTATTAAAATAGTTGTTCCTATGCTGATGTTGTACAAAGAGGTACGACGCAAAAGTTGTACTGACGCTCCCCAACCGTCCAGAGATGCAAATATACTATGTAATATGAGTATTGTTGCTATAAATATAAAGTAAACTGAAATGGAAAATAGGTTCCCAGCAATCACTTTTGCATTCATATTTTTCTTTCGTCCATAAGCACTTGCCAAACTTATTTCATCAATTCCGTTTCGGCTATCCTTTGAGAAAATACCACACAGGGCAAAAGATATTACTATTAGAAGAAGCCAGTATTGTGTTATAAAATCGATGATTACCTTTTCAAGTCCTAAATAGTAAGAAGCTTTAAACGGAGTTTTTAGCGAATCCACCTTGTTGTCTATTTTTTCAAGTTGTTCGTTAGTGTACTGAAACCACATGATTTCATTCCTATCTTTAATAAGCTTCTGTCTGTTTTGGATAACTTTCTTTACTCCCTTTTTATACTGTTCATAAAACGCTTCCTCTGATTTCAGGTAATCAAAATCAAATCGCATAGAAAAATTGCTTGTATTCTCAAGGTCAGCCGGGAAATTTAGTAAATAGCTTGCACTATTAAAACGCATCATATCCATGCCTAACCGATGTGAGAAATTTTCCTTTTCAATACTAGATTCAAATTCATCCACGATATTATCCAAATAATTTTGGTCTACTTGTCCTTCGAGGTTCTTTGATTCTTCTTTTAGCGTCCAGTATGCACCAACACCAGATACTTTTTCACCAGAGCTAGTTATTGTTGAGTTTTCATAATACATATAATAAATTCCCGCCATTATCATGGAAAACATCATTAAAGAACAAACTGCTAATATAGCGGTTTTACTCCAAAGCTTTTTAAACTCATAAAATATTAGTTTTTTCAACTGTGGTCTACTCCTTATAACTTAGTCCATCATGAATAATATCCCATGAACTCTCTTTTGACTCTCTCACTAATACCAGATAACTATAAACACCAGCTTCGGCAGTTTCATATTCAATCAGTAGGATATTTTCGTTCTCATAACCTGCTGCCACACCCTTATCACCTTCATCATAAATAGCATTCATTCTTGGGTCGATACACTGTGCAACATCGTAACCATACTTACGCTCAGGAACCTTAACCTCGTTTTTCAAATATTCGTGTATAAACTCCCAAAATGCTTCAGTTGTAAGATCAATAAACTCAGGACGGTTTTTTGTTTGTCCCGGAATTGCATCGTCACGCATGCTTAAACTTGTACTCACACCACCCGGTCCTACTTTTACGTTATCTGTTCTGTACTTCCTCATTTCTGCCAATGTTTTATCAAGTTCTGACTCCTTTTGTGCCTCAGGTAGTCTTTCAACTTCCCCCATGTCCATTGTATTTATATGATCTTTTCGAGAGCTGCACCCTGTAAATAATGTCATACCAATCACTGCTGCCAAAATAATCGCTAATCCTTTTGCTGCTTTCATTTTTTATCACCTCTCATTTTGTTATCGCCAAACATACATATAATAATCTTCTAAATTAGGTTCAAGCGGTCTGCTATCAATACCATCATAAGCTTCACCTGCATAACGCACGCGGATAAGTTCCGTTTCTTGCTTTCTGCGTATGATTTGCCTTGCTGTACTTAACTCCTCAAAAATCGTTTGTTCAACAACAGTTTCCCAAATCTTTCCGGCAACGCTGGAAACCATTAAATTAATTTCACCCGACTGCAATATTTCACCACTTTTAATTACAATCAGATTGTTTGCAATCGCTTCAATATCAGAAACGATATGAGTGGATAAAATCACAATTTTATCTTTTGACATGCTACTTATAATGTTAGCAAATCGGATTCTTTCCTTTGGATCCAGTCCAGCTGTTGGCTCATCAAGGATCAATATTTTCGGGTCATTCAGAATGGCTTGGGCAATTCCAATTCTTCTTTTCATACCGCCGGAAAAAGCACTCACTTTTTTATTTGCTACTTCCGAAAGATTAACAAATTCAAGTACTTGAGGGATTTTTTGTTTTAAAACCTCTGGCGTAATACCTTTCAATGCGCCCATATACTCCAAAAAATCTTTTGCAGTAAAGCTTGGATAAACATTGAAATCCTGAGGCATATATCCGATTTTCTCTCGATATTTTTCGTCCAATTCTATAATGTCGGATCCATTAAACTGAATACTTCCTTTAGATGCAAAATCAACAGTAGTTAAAATACGCATTAAGGTACTTTTGCCTGCTCCATTTTCACCAAGCAATCCGTACGTGCCACATCTTAATGTGAGATTAATATTTTTAAGTGCTTCTTTATTTCTATAAAATTTATAGAGATTTTGGATTTTAAGCTCCATTTAAACCCTCCATTCCAATAATTCATGAGGAAAATAAAAAATATCCCCTCTTGATAAAATCATTCTATCAAGAGGGGATAGCTAAAGTTTTCATATCAGATGGATATTTTATTAAGATTTTCTGTAGATATTATAAATTTATTTGGCGTGACTTGTACTTGGCATTTCAATTACTATTGTGGAATGACTTTGATCACTAGATGCGTATATCGTACCGCCATGCAATGTTATAATATCTTTTGCAATGGCTAATCCTAAACCTGCGCCACCAGTAGCACTTTGTCTTGCGTCATCTAATCTACTGAATTTGTCAAATATAGTATCTAGCTTGTCTTGTGGTATCATTCCTTGATTTCTAAAACGAATCTCAACGTTATTTTCTTTAGATTCAGCGGATATTTCAATTACGCTATTATTTGTACTATATGCAATAGCATTTTTGAGAAGGTTATTGAATACCCTCGCCATTTTTTCTGAATCTGCATTTAAAAGTAAATCTTGAGGTGTATTAAGTGTAACTTCTTTTTCACTGGCGGTAAGCTGTGGATAAGCCTCATCCGCAATCTGAACGAGCATATATGATAAATCGATCTGCTCTATATTTAAAAGAACAGAATTTAAATTGTACCGAGCAATTTCAAAAAATTCATTGATTAATTTTTCTAAACGATATGCTTTTTTTAAAGTAATATTTACATACTTAGCTTTCTGTTCTATAGGCATATCTGGTGTTTCGTCAAGTAAGCCTAAGTATCCAATAACCGAAGTTAATGGTGTTTTAATATCATGTGCCAAAAACATAACTAATTCGTTTTTCCGTGCTTCAAGTTCAGATTCTGCTTGTTCACTTTTCTCTAAATCTGACTTAATTTGATTCAGAGTATCTTCCATAAAACGAAGTTCCGGCGACATAGAGATTTTTTGTTCCCTGTTTGCAATACCATTTACTCCGGCAATCATTTCATCAAAATATTTTGTAAACCAAGACAAAAACACTTTATAAAAAATAGCAAATAGTATAATAATTGTACCGACTATAATGATGTCAATATTACTGCGGAATTTTTGGAAATACATTAGCCGTGCGGATTCCAAATCTACATCGTAAATATAGCGAATAATATTTGTAATAATATCTCCAATTTCGCCCTGTCCGATCGAGCGAATAAAAAACACAATAACAGTGGCAATGATAAATAAACCAAGCGTTTGTAAAAATATTTTATCTATAAGTTTTTTATATGTTTTTTTGCTTGTTTTAATGTTTCTCAAGTTTATAGCCCACCCCCCATACCGTCTTTATATATTTTGGTTTTTCTACTGAGTCGCCTAGTTTCTCTCGCAAATGTCTAATATGAGTTGTAATTGTATTGTTATTCTTATTAAAGTATTTATCACCCCAAATTCTATGACAAAGTTTCTCTGAGCTAACAACATTCCCATTTTCTTCGCATAAAATCTGTAAAATCAAAAATTCTGTTGGTGTTAGAGTAATCGGAACTCCAGCTAACGTAACTTCGTGTGAGTTAACATTAATAATAAGATCACGGTGAATTAATAAATTGCTTGTTTCTCCCATGTCTGCATTATATTTTGTGTATCTGCGGAGCTGTGCTTTAACACGCGCCACGACTTCAAGTGGTCTGAAAGGCTTTGTAATATAATCATCTGCCCCGAAGGTAAGCCCTATAATTTTGTCGCTTTCTCCATCTTTTGCCGTTAACATAAGAATTGGGAAATAGTGATTTTTGCGAATTTCTTGGCACATGGAAAAGCCATCCCCATCCGGTAACATAACATCCAAAATTGCCAAATCTATTTTGGTTTCATGAAGACATTTCATTGCTTCTGTTGCGTAGTAAAATTTATATACAGTATAGTTTTCGTTTGTAAGATATATTTCAAGTAAATCCGCAATTTCCCTCTCATCATCAACAAGTAATATATTCTTTGGCATAACATGTCCTCCTTACATAATTCCTTGATATTCATTTTACAGAATTTTTTCCTGATAAGCTTGGTTTTAAGATTGATATATTATTGATACTTTCTCAAGATTCTAATTATCATAAGAAAAACCACGGAAAATTTAAGTAACATTATTACTTCTACACGTACTCTATATTTATCCTGAAAAAAGAACATGATCAAAAGAACTACTGGGAATTTTATAAACGGTATTTGTTGTCACTTTAGGAGATAAATCGCACCTATTTTAAGTGCTATTTTGCACCCAATCATTCAAATAAACGTTTTAACTTTGTTATAAATACAAATATAAAGAGTGTATTTTGAAGAAACTTTGTTCAAAATACTCTCTTATTTAATCCACTATTTTTTTGTAAAAGTATGGTTGGTTAATTTTATGCTCCTTATTCCACTAACGCCTTCGTTAGTTTAAGTACATTCTTTCACAAACTTATTATCACTTTGATTTACTGAAATAACTCAAATAAAAAGAAGCGTTCCCTCCTCTGAAAGAAACGCCCCTTTCGAAAAAATATATTTAATCAAACGTTTGGCATTGTTTTTGGCTTTCTTCTTGCGAAATATGTTTCTTTATTTTTACGTTTGTCACTTGTAATCCTGTTAGATTAGAATCCCTTACAGAAAAAGTAAGTTTATCATAATCTCCACCGTGGTGTCCTGAATAGTTTAATGCACTGCCAAAAATGAGATGTCTCCTAGGATCTCCATCAATGGATTCAATTTTGATTTTTGGACACATAAAAAATTCCGAATAAGATGGGCCCAAATAGTATAAGTAACGTGTAAACACGGCTTGTTCAAGTAACTCTTCTTTAGTAAATCCATTCACTTCTTTTCTCCACCCTACCAAGAGCCAATCATAAAGAGGTTGTGACTTAAAACGCACTTTTTGTCTATTTTCCGAAACGATTAATTCCCCTTCTTTAGCCGTGCAGGTTTTGCGTTTATTGTCAACTACACAAGTATAAGCGGGTTCAATGGTGATCACTTCATCATTTGCCATTTTTAACATCAATTTATTGGATGGATTATCTAAAGATACCTCGATTGTTCCATTTACTTGGCTAGAGTTATTAAGCCAGTAAACCACTTTTCTGAGTACACGCTCTTGAAAACCATCATTGAGACTAAATACCCGCTGAAGTCCAGAATTATTTTCAACTTTAATATTTTGAACATCATTATGCTCTAATGAATGCGACATCAATTGTTCCAAAAAAGTTTGATTGGTATTCTTCGCAAAAACGACAGTATTATTTACGAGAAATAGAATACAAAAAAGGACGTAGAATTTTTTCTTCAATAAAGCCCACCTATCTTTTTTATTAGTATCTTTCCCGAATATTCTTCAACTATCCTGCGCTGTTAGTTGAAGAAACGCCCCAAAAGCGTGTTTGGGGACATTCTGATTATAAGCAGCAAAAAACAAACACCACATTCAAATGAATGTGGTGTTTTACTCTCTAACTTTGATTTGAGAACGTTATTTGTATGCTTTATAAATCTTTTCTGCACTAAAACACTAGATGGTTTAATAACACATTATTCATAGGTATAAATTCAATTGATTTTGCTTGATACATTTTATCTTTGAATTTATAGGTAATTTGAATATCCCCTATATATCCTCCTACTGGAGAGATTTGTCCTCCGAGTTTTGCAATAAGTTGATTGTCTTTTATTTCAAAGTTGATAAGATTACCAAAGTATATCTCATCAAATAAATGTCCAGGTTGGATACCCGAAGGTTTAATATCAATTGTATATTTTTTGTCACCAATACTGACACTTGCTTTGTTTGGTGTTAACTCGGTCTTTACGTGTTTTAATAATATCGCTAATGGTTCATCAATAGGTACTTCAACTGGTATCACACTCTGTGTTTTATCGGATTTTGGGTGTTGTATTTGAAAAACGTGAACTTCACGTTCTAAAACACCAGTACCAGTATCTTTAGTCAAAATTATAACTAGCTCTTTCTTTCCATCTTGACTGATATCCTCATAGATAATTTCAGGAGACCAAGTAGGACTTGTTGTGTTTATCCAATAAGGTTTTGAGAGGATGCTACCTTGAAAATCGATTATAAAATCTGTATATAATCCATTCATCTTTTTTGCATAAATGGTAACTCCCACTTTATCAGACTTAGCAATTTCATCATAGTCATTTGTCGTAGCTATCGCCTTCGATAAAACAGTAAAAAGAGAAATAGCAATAATTAAAATAAGAATTTTTTTCATAAGAAAACACCTCATTTTAGTGTTCTCAAAATTATACTGTCTATTCCACTAATTTGCTAAGTTAGTTGAGGTAAAAACCTTACCAAAGCGCACTTTGGTACCGCCATTCAGAACAAGTGAATCGAACAGTCTTCTTTAAAATTATTTTTCGCAGCATCTCAGAGTGTTATTTTCTATAAAAAACAGCGACAAACACTGATTTAACAGTGTTTGAAATGTTACCAAGCTGTCGTTTGGTAATCTTTCATAAAAAGTTGTTATTCCACAATCTGGCCCTTTAATGAAAAAAGCACTTTCCTTATTCCAGGAAAGCGCCCGATTGTGGAAGATCGTTATTGAACTAAAGCACTCCGTTAGTTGAAGAAGGAAACAGCGTAACTCCTTCTTAACTCCTGTTAGTTGAAGTTTCATTAAAACTACCAAGCTAAATCATTTAAGAATGTAAGAATATCTTTGTTCACGTCGTTAATGTCAGTACCTATTGTCATTAAATGTTTAGAGTTCGGATACCCTTTTATTTTTTTTGATTCGTTGCAACGCTTTGAAAAATTACCTCTGCACTCTCTTTATACAATAGTTCATCTAATTCACCATATAATATACGAATTGGTGAGGTTATAAGCGCTAATTTATTCATCGTTATATTAATCAGCTGTTGGAACTCAACTAATGAATCGATAGACATATTTTGAAAACGTTTCATTTCTAAATTTATTTGTTCTTCATTTTTCGCTTCAAGTTGTTTGTATACTTTTGCATAATGAAAAACACGCTTTTGTAGAAAAGTAGCTTCCCTATTTATTGGTACTGACATTGTCACAACACCATTTATCTCTAACTCTTGACCAACTTTTAATGCAAATACACCACCAAGAGAAAGACCAATCACAGCTATTTTTTCAAAACCTTCATCCTTCAACAACTGGTAACCGTTTAGTACATCTTGCCACCAATCTGATGGTCTGTATGTGAGAAGTTCTTCTGCTGTTAAACCGTGTCCACTGTATAATGGTGCATAGCAAGAATAATCGTTCTTTTGTAAATACTTCCCTAACTTTTTCATATCAATAGTATTGCTTGTAAAAGAATGTAATAGTAAAACGGCCTTATCTCCACCTTTATAGAAAAAAGGCTTAGGGGGTACTATTTTCATCATTATTTTAAATACCTCACTAGCATATTCTTAGGCTTAATTAAATAGCTGAACATCGAATTTTTATAATTCCTTTAAAGTATATCATCCAATTGTTATTTAACTAAACTGCATCGTTAGTTCAATAAGAAAAAAAGAGCTGCTTATGCAACTCAATGATCTTCAAGTAAAGCGTCCGATTGTTGAATATCGAAAAACACAAAAGCTGTAAAATAGTTTCTCAGTTATTTTGCTGAGGCATAAGTTTAACTGATACAACTCTATAATTTGTGGATTAACTCTTCGTAATTGACGTTCTATATTAACTAAATAACCCCCCCCCCCTATGGTTATATTGAATATTACATAGAGGGGTGTTTCATTGATTATCAATTAACTTCTTTATTAAACTGTTAACCTTATTTTTCTAAAATTTCTTTTAGACGAGCTTCAAGCTTTTCAGCAGTCATAGCACCCCCGCCTAAGCTGATGTATTCATCACCTTTTTTCAATAGAAGTGTAGGATAACTATTAACGTTAAGTTGATGAACCTTTGTAAAGTCAGCATAAGCATCGTTTATAATATCTTTTTCCTTCGTCCGTTCAATAACTAAATCAGGATTAAGATTATGAGCAATAGCTATCTCCCTATAAGTTTCTACAGCACTAAGGCTTTTTCCCTCGTAATAAAAAGCGTGTTGCATCGATGAAGCAAAATACACTGCACGTTCAGGTGCAATAGATCTTAATGCAGAAAACCCAATGGCTGCAACCTCAGAGTCCATAACAAAAGATCCGTTTGCTAGAAGTTCTTGGTAAGCTTCACCATACACTACACCAGTAAGCTGACTTATGCGCTTATTTGCTTCAGGAATGTGAGGGTATTCCTTTATAGGAAGACTTCTATGTCCTACAAATAAACCGCCCGAAACAAGTGTCAGTGGTAATTCTGGGTGGTTTTCGTGCAAAGTACGAATACTTTTGGAAAATCCATAACACCATCCACAGTAAGCATCCCATACATATACAAGAGAAGTTTCTTTGTCATTCATACTAAAGGCTCCTTTCGAAAGTATAATATTGTTTTTTACTCAGCGTTCCCCAACTACAGCGAAACGCTCGTTTTTATGTTGTTGATTTTCTATTTCATCAAGTACAGCTAGAGCATAGTCTGCATAACTAATGTAGCTTTCACCTGTTGAATTTAAGATAATTTGATCTTTACCTATTTGGTAAGTACCTTTCTTATTACCTTCTGGGTCAAAAACTCCTCCTGGACTAATGTAAGTCCATTGAATACCACTATTATTTTGAAGATCCTCTAGGTTTTCACCCATATATTTTGCAGTTGGGTAATAAGCTTCTGGAAAACCTGGTGATTCAAATTTTTTCATTGTTTGAGTTTCATCTACATATAAACTTCCTGCACCACCCACTACAATTAATCTAGATTCAGGAGCATCTTGTAGAGCATTAATTAATACTCTACCAGCTTCAACATGTTGCTGTTCTTGTCCATTGGGAGCCTTAAAGGCATTTACCACTACATCAAATTGATTAACATCTTCTTTTTTTAAATCAAATACGTTTTTCTCTAATACCGCCACTTGTTGATGTGATACTTTAGCAGCATCACGTACAATAGCTGTTACTTCATGTCCACGACTAACTGCTTCTTTAAGAATAAAACTTCCTGCTTTACCACTTGCTCCGATAATACCGATTTTCATGTTAATCCCTCCAATTAAATAGTTAGTCTTTGAGGTTCATTGAGCCTGATAATCATATAGAATATAAAAATCTAACCAATAATCTGTAGCATTTTAGAAAATTTTAGCTAAATCTTTAGCACGGGAAATAGCATCTTCCTTAATCTCTAATGCTCTTTCAGGAGACTTATTATGCCCCTCAACGAAAAGCCCTTCAAAAGATGAAACGCCAAAGAAATTCATCATTACTTGAAGATGGCGATGACCCATTTCAAGTTCTGCGGCTGGACCTTCAGAGTAAAAACCACCTCGTGCCTGTATGTGCAATGCTTTTTTGTCTGTTAGCAATCCTATTGGCTGCCCATTTTCTGTATACCTGAATGATTTACCTGCTACAGAAACTGCATCTAAGTAAGCTTTCATAACTGGAGGGTATGAAAAATTCCAAAATGGAGTAACAAAAACAAACTTGTCAGCCGAAATAAACTGTTCGTTTATTTCACTAAGGCGAGTTACTTTTAATTTTTCTTGTTCTGAAAGCTCTTCAAAGTTAGACCCTGATCTAAGTTTTCCCCAACCACTGAAAACATCTGCATCGATTTGAGGAATGTTTTCTTCATATAAATCAATATGGATAACTTGATCTTTAGGATTATGTTCCTTATACGTATCAATAAAAGCTTTTCCTGTCGCCATACTGTAAGATTTTGATTCATCATGTGGATGTGCTGTGATATATAGTACTGTTGTCATTTTGTTGTACTTCCTTTCTTCCTAAACATAGTAATGTTTTTTTCACAATATAAAGGGGTGATGAAGGTGTAACAGTTATTGTTACCGCCCCTCCTGTAACGATTATAGTTACAACTAATTCAAAAGTCAACACTATTTTTATGACTTAAATTCTTTCTGGATAATTATTTGGATATAATCTAATTTATTGACAAATAGATATATGTAACTAAAATAATTACAAGAGGGGGGATTTGCATGATAAATACACGTCTTTCTGTAGCGATCCATATATTATCATTAATTTCTACAGACTCAACATTATCTTCTGAGAAGATTGCCAGCAGTGTTAGTACAAACCCTGTTGTCATAAGACGAATAAGTAGTGACTTAAAAAAAGCTGGAATACTTACTTCTAAAGTTGGGGTATCAGGATCTTCCTTAACTCGAAATCCAAGTAACATCACTTTGTTCGATATTTATAAAGCAGTTCATCTAGAAAAAGAGTTGTTTCCTATTCACAACAATCCTAATCCGGATTGCCATGTAGGTAAAAAAATTCAACATACATTAAATTTAACCTTCGATAGTGTGCAAACTGCAATGGAAAACGAGTTAAAGAATAAAACTCTTCAAGATGTTATGAATCATCTCAATGAATAGGGGTGATTTTTTTATTAGTTATTTTCAGAGTTATTTTGGCAGAAGTTTTGACATTTATACGGGTTCGCTGGAGGTAAAGATTATTTTAATTTGTGTGAAGGAATATACTTAGAGTAACGGGCATTTAATAGTCTACATAAGCAGTTGATTATAATTTAAAATCACTTTAAAGAGACTTGCTACTTGTAGAAATGTAGCAAGTCTCTTAGCCTTCTTAATAAAAATTCAAAAACTTTATTATTTCTATACATCAAATCAAGTTTGGTATCTGACTTAAAACAACAATTATTATGTGCAACATTTTATTGAACTAACTAGTAATACAACTAAAATTAATTAATCCTTCTACATAATCTAATCTTCACTTTAACATAAATATCCATTCCGTTTTTTAAAAGATTGTTCCACAATATGGCCCTTTAATGAAAACAAGCGCTAATCCTTGTTACAGAATCGCGCCCGTTAATTAAACATTTGTTACCTTGTTCATTCTAAAACAAATCCAAAATGTAAGGGTATATGTATTGTAAAGTCAGAATAAAAAGAGCAATCAAGCCTATTGTGGATATTAAAAACACCCAAACTTTTTTTATCCTTAACTGTACAAAAGCAGATACAAACACAAGAATATTAAAAATCACAATCATTGAAACCCAAACCCCATAAGTTTGATCTGGGTCTGGTGAAGCAATGCTAAATGCTGGGCCTAAACCAATAAGAGTTACTAATATGAATATCAATCCGTGTACCAAATATACTGCTGCCTTAAACAATTAAACCACCTGCTCTCTCCAGTCTCGATTGTTAGTTAAACAATCCTCACTCCCTTAAATGGCCCTTCCCCCGTTAATTGAAGAAAACACTTTTAAAATATTAGCGATTTTCTTTAACCAATTTCAATTAGACCTGCCATTAAAATACCCATAATCACCAAATATAACAATAATAGTATACAAATTATGAAAATTACATAAGCAACAAATTTCCATATTCCTTTCGGGGCTTTTATAGCCAGAAATAATCCTAAAAGAATTCCTAAAGTTTCTATCTTCCAATCGTTTGGTAGAAAAAACAATGTAATAATAAGTATTATTACTGAAACTAAACCTAAATACTTTTTCATTATTTTCACTCCCACAACAATTTTCCATTTCAAAGAGTAACGAAATTAATTGGTATGAGTTCAAAAAAATTGAAGTATAACCTTCCCAATGCGGGATTTGGGGACATTTTTAAATTAACGTTATAAATCCTTATAAACCCTAATAAGTAATTTTTTTATTTTTAAGTTCTAAAAGTATAGGTGCTATATTTAGTAAGATAGAAACAATTGTCAGAAACCAAAACGCCTTATTCATATTAGGTACTTCCCTTAAAGCCGACCAATCTTCGCCTTGTATCCAATTAGATACAAGGCTATGTTCTGCACAGAGTGTCAAAGCTGTAAATGATAACCCCATTGCCATTGCCAATTTATAATCTTTGCCTGTTCCATACATATAAAGATTTATAAAAGTTGCTACTATTGCAATAAGACCTAATATTAACCACATAATGATGCCTCCATTATACTTTCATTTCTCAGTATAGACGTAAATTGTAATTATATGGTTCCTGAACCCTCGTTTGGTAACATATCTTAAAAAATTGTTTTTCAATAATATGGCCCTATAACAGAAAAGACACGCACTTTTACATGGGTGTCTTGAATTACTAAGAGTTTAATTTTAAAAGTATTTACTGTAATAATCTTGTCTTAGTTTTCCGCTTAACTGAGCATATATCTTTGTAGTCTCACTCTTTTCATGCCCAAGTAAACTTTGGATGACATCTATTGGCGCACCGTTATTAATCATATGCGTTGCATAGCTGTGTCGTAATTGATGCGGATGTATACTCTTTTTTATTCCAGCCCGATTTGATACGCGCTTAATAATATATCTTAAATTATCAATGCTCATACGCCTTTTAGGCTTTCTGTCCGTAATAAACAAACAAGGATCTTCATCCTCCCGTTCATCTAAATACCTTTTTAACCAAATGGAGCAGCGAGTATTAAAGTATACTTCTCTTTCTTTATCACCTTTCCCTTGTACAATGACGGAATTTGTTCGAAAATCAATATCATCACGATTTAATTTTACTACCTTCCCAATGCGGCAGCCGGTTGAATACATAAATTCAAATAGCGCATTTTCCATCGTTGTTTGACAAGCTTCCCTTAGATGTTCAATCTCTAATTCTGAGAGAAACTTAGGAATTCTTTTACCTAATTTCGGCTCTTTCAATTTAGCAGCAGGATTTTTCAGAATATATCCCTCTTCATGTGACCATCTAAATAGTGATTTAACACAACGAATCCTATGCCCTAAACTAGAAGGCTTTAAGTGATTTCCTGATTGTATTAAGTATTCTTTTAATTTTTCTGTACTAAATACGTTCATATCAATATCACCAAAAAACCGCAATAAAAGATTGTATTGAAAACAATATGTTTTTAATGTAAGTGTTGAATACCCCTCGATTTTTTTATCTTGTTGGTATTTTTTCCACGCTTCGGATAATAACATTTATCTTTCACTCTCCTATTAAGGTTAAATCTAGTATTCTATTATGTTCAGAGAGAGGCTTTTTCATACAGTGATTATTCAATAAGCTAAGATATTGATAATTTCCGAAGTCTTTTTAACCAGAAAATTTGAAAAGGGGCCTTCCCCTTTTTCCAGGAAAGCGCCCGATTGTGGAACATTTTTAATCTACAGGAACTTTTGTAATTAAGTCTCTACATTAACTTTGAAATAAACATTGTTGCAATACCAAAGTAAATTAGTAATGATAGGATATCATTTAGTGTTGTAATTAATGGACCAGACGCCACTGCTGGATCGATTTTAAATTTATATAAGATTAAAGGAATAATGGTCCCAGCTAAAGTCCCAATAATTAGAGTCACAACTAATGAACTTCCAACAACTAAACCTAAAACCGGATTTCCTTGCCAAATATAGGCTATAATCGAGATTAATATTCCACAGGTAATGCCTATAATCAATCCAACTTTAAGTTCTCTAATAATAAGTTTAAAAACTACTCCTTTATTAGTATCGGTAGTAATTAGACCTCTTACAACAACAGCTAATGATTGAGTACCTGTATTTCCAGTCATCCCAGCAATCATAGGCATAAAGAAGGCAAGTGCGACAACTTTGGATAATGTTTCCTCAAAACCGCTAATAATGGTTCCTGAAATTAATCCGATAAATAAAAGTAAAATAAGCCAAGGAAGTCGGCGATACGCAGCCACGTGTGCTTTCGTGTCAAAATCAATGGCTTTACCAGATGCCGAAAGTTTTTCAATATCTTCGTTTGCTTCCTTGATAACAACGTCAATAATATCGTCAACTGTTACAATTCCTACTAATTCATTATTTTTTTCAACAACAGGAATTGATAAAAAATCATAACGCTCTATTACACGAGCTACTTCTTCTTGATCCGTTTCAGCAGAAACGAAGATCACTCTGCTATACATAATATCCTGAATCTTTTCAAATTCATCACTTATTATTAAATCTCGATAGGATACAACACCAACTAATTTTTTATCATTATCAATTACATATAAATAGTTAATCGTTTCTGAGAATTCTGCAAATATTTTAAGTTTATCAACTGATTCTCGAATTGTATAGTGTTGGGGAATCCACACAAAACGGTTTGTCATTATTCGTCCTGCCGTTTCAGGAGGATAGTTCATGATATTTTGAACAATTTTTGATTCTTCTTGCTTCATACCTGAAAGAAGTTCTTCAATTTTATCAGGAGATAGGTTTTCTAACAATGAAGCTAAATCATCATTATCCATTAAATCCATTACCTGCCCTGATTTTTCGATCCCTAATTTATTAAGAACTTTTAATTGATGTACTTTTTCAAGCTCTTGAATGAGTTCAGCGATTTGTTCAGGAGTAAGAAACAATAAGAAACGTGTATGATGTTTTTCTGGTAACCCCTCAAAAATTCGTGCAATATCATAAGGTTGGAGTTCCTTTAATATTACTTGGAATTCTTTCTGTTTTCCTTCTTTTAGTGCCTTAATAATTTGAAGCGTTATTTGGTCTTCTGGCATGTTTTTAATCATTTTAACAACCACTCCTTCATTGAGGAACAAAAGAATATTCCCCCAACGATAAAACAATGTTAAGAAAGATAATTTAAAATTCCTCATGGATATTCTGTGTATTTAGTTCATTTTTATAATACTTCGAGTCTGGTTCTGAATAGTTATCCATTTTCCTCACCTCACATAAAAATAAAACACCTTCATAACGAATGAAGGTGTTTACACGGTACTATATACGTACATTGATTGCACAACAAATAAATTGCAGCAAATCTACTCCTCCATTCGTAGAGCTTTAGCACTGTGTGGCATAGGACAAAGCCAGCTACATTAAAAACCACCTTATGTCGATGGTTTCTGTTGACCCATTGGCGTCTTTCGACATTTCTGGGCAGTAGCATATCTCCTACACAGGAGCCTCACCTAACGAGGATATTTAATTTACAAATTCACTCTAAAAGAATATCTTTTAGAAGTCAATGTTTTTTTCAGAATTTTATATTGACACCCTAGTATCTCTTTCTCAAGTAACCTTCTAATTAATTGCATTTTGATTCACTTTTTTATAATTCTGTCTCCTATTCAAGAATATGGCCCTTTAATGAAAAAAGCACTTTCCTTATTCCAGGAAAGCGCCCGATTATTGAAGATCGTTATTGAACTAAAGCCCCTCGTTAGTTGAAGAAGAAAAGTAAAGTCTATTCAACAATTGCGCTCGTTTGTTTAAGATTTTCTTGATTACCTAATTCCACTTCATGAGAAGATTGCTTATATCCCAATTTACCCTTTGTAAAAATCAGAATTATCAAAGCGAAAAGACCTAATCCTAGACAAACAGATAAATCAGATTCTTTCAAAGCAGGGTTAGTAAAATGAGGTTGTATAAAACTAAAAGTATTCAAACTAGCGTGAACCAACATAACAATAAACAAATTTCCTTGTTTGGAGTTGAACACCCAAGTTAAAATGATGGAAGCAGCTAGGCATAGCACAATAAAAATAGGTAAATCGTAATAAAGAAGAGAAATGTTTGAACCCGGACCACCTCTTTGTGCTGCGGTTAAAAAATGAGGTAAATGCCAAAACGCCCAAAGAATTCCGAGCAATAGCGTTGCTTTTAATGATCCAAACTTAGATTGCATTCGTGGTAAAGCAAAACCACGCCAACCGATTTCTTCTGGAAACGGGCCACCAAAGAAGAAGACTACAATAAGATAAATCGGGTATGTTGCGTAAAATTGCGTTGTAAGCCCTTTAGAAGTTGGAATCCCTCCGTTTAACATTACAAATCCCAAATATATCACAGTAGGAATGACGATAAGTGCAAAGAAGTACCATTTTAAACCTACTTTAAGTTTCCATATTCCTTTTGTAAAAACTCTCCAAGCTCCTTTTCCTTCGAGAGTCCGAATCATAATATATGTAGCTAACATAGGACCAACGAAAGCATTAAGTCCAAAGAAAACATCAAAAATTTTAGCTTTGGGGATGATATTCCATTGAGATAAGATAAATGGAATTAATACAATCCACGAAAATAAATATGCCATAACAAAGAATGAAGTTAATGGATGAAATTTTAAAATCTCTTTTAGATTTCTTGAGGTACTTTTTGATTCTGTTAAAGGTTTCAGTACAAACCACTCCCTCGATTATAAAAGACTTTGATAGGTATAATATTGGTTTTTTGATCAATAACACCTCGTAAACCCATATTTCAGGTTAACTGTCTCCCTCATACTAAGATATGTTTAAAAAGCATAGATATTACCTCCTTGTTCAACTAAACTGCACCGTTAGTTTAAGTACATTTATTCACAAGCAGATAACTGACTTTACGATTTGTTGAACGATAATATAGTGTTAAATTTCACTATAATAAACAAGGGCCTTACTACATTTGAATATGTAATAAGGCTTTTAAAAGTTGTTTAAAATTGATTTGATGTAACTTATTTTATTCACTTAAAAGTATAATAAAGGTATTTTGTTCTAATTAAATAATCGTACATCTACTTAATGATATGGTTCACCGTAACGTATTAATGAACAGGACTAATAAAAATGCTATTTCCCTTTTTAGTATTTCTAATATACAAAATCTTCACCTTTTCTGGATTAGAAAATAACGGATAAATAGGACTGCTTAAGGACAGAATAAGCATAATCTCTCTTGTAAACCTACTAAAACTTCTTCTGGCACTTCTTTGACTTTGATATCTTCACCTAAAAAAAGTATCCAATTTGTTATTTCGGTCAATTCTTCCGAATTATTAACATGGATAAAAGTCTTCAGAATGGCTGTCGTTTGGTAAGTATTCGTATAGGAAATTGACGCTTTTAAAGGATGGTATTTTTTGAACTGGGCAATCGCCTTAGGACCAAGTTCAAGAACAAGATTGATTACTTCCTCCCGCTTACTTAGTTTTTCCAAAACCTTTTTCTTACTTAATCTTTTATTCGTAGGGTATGGTTCGACATTAGTGAGATTGTCCACGGAGAAAATTTGTCTCTTTTCTTCTTTTAAGTCAAAGCCTTCAATCAACCAAAGACTTTTTTCACGGTAAAGGTGCATGAGATAAATGGGATAAGACTTTATTACCTTCTCTTCTTTAATGGTAATCAATAAATAGCTATCCAAAAGAAGGAGTTGGATAAGTTTTTCTAACATCGGATGGGGAAGGTCGGACAGATCAAGCAGGTCGGGATTATTAGGATTGGTCCCTTCAAAAAGCAAGACTTGATTTAAAAAAACAAGGTCCTCTTGCTGTTTTTTTGAAATAAGACCTAGTAACTTCTCAGCTAAAGACTGACGGCTCTTTAGATAGGGGAGTTGTTGGTTTCTTGTGGCCATAAAGGCGATAAAAAGAGCTTTAATCTCATCATCAGTAAAGCGAACAGTGGACAGGACAGAGTTGTTCATGACAAAATACCCCCCATTCCTTCCAACTTCAGCGACAAGCGGCATCCCCATAGCTTCAATTTCCCTTATATCTCTAATAGCTGTCGAGCGAGAGATGTTAAATTCCCGCATAATTTGAGAAATTGTAAAGTGGGCGCGGTTATTGATATACCGCATGATAATATTAATCCGTTCAACCTTTTTCATCGGTGCCTCCTAAATAGTATCATTTTTTGACATGATTAAAAGCTATTATAAACCCATCAGGTGCAAAGATAAATCATTTGATTCAATATTAAAAAAGGTAGGTTTTGAATATGACAAATTATGTATTAGAAGAAAAAGAAAGCTTTACCGTTTTAGGTTTTGGAATTGAGCTTACGAGTGATTACACAGACTACGCTGGCATTAACAAGGAAAAAGTAGACTTTTGGCAGGCAGTCAAACAAGATGGAAGGCTTGACACTTTAAAATCCGTAGCCATAAATGACTACATTTTTGCCGTAAACGAAGCAGTGAATAACAAGATGATGCATTATGCTGGCGTCATGACAGAAACAACATTGGTACGGGAGGAGTCCAGAGTCATACAATTCCCCAAAGGAGAATACCTAGTTGTTAAAGGCGAAGCGAAAACGGCTAATGAGTTGAGTAATATGCTTACTAGCATTGCCTTTGGTCAATGCTTGCCAGAAGTAAAGGACTTTGCCTATGTTGGCGGCCCAAATGCAACGGTTGAGATGGGGCAGCGAAATGGCTTAGTATATGGTGAAATGTGGATTCCTGTTGTTAAAAAATAAAAAGATAAAAGCAGGCATGGAAATGTCTTATATCGTTGACTTTAAAAACGTGTCTACGATTGGTTTAGAGTCTTCACCAGTAGCAGAAGTGCTTGCTGGATTACGTGCTAATGAAGCTCGTTATTTTATGAACAAATATAAACATGAATTTACGGTCGTGCCATCTAGTGAAAGCCAGGATACCCTTGATTATGTGAACCGAATTTTGAAAGGAGAACGTGATATTGAGTTTGCTGCCAAACCTTTAGAAACGTCACGTTTTCAAGTGGAGAATATCAAATGGGCATTCGTCTTTTTTGAGGATGGTCTTGGGGTCAACGTCATGTATACGGTGAATGATCCTAAAAAGCGGGCAGTTGGTTTTAAGCTTTCTGAGGGGATGGAGGTACCAAAGGAGTTAGAAGGAAAGTTTAAATTTGCTAGACGGAAGTCTAAACTAGCTGGAACAATTCGAGGCTCGTTTTTTGTAATTAAAGGAGAATATTAAAGTAAGAAAATGCGCAATCGAAGGAATCATCCATTATTTGTATTTGTTCATTCTTTTTCTTCATTTTTCACTTCTTCTCTAAATTTAGCCATACAAAAACTGCACCTCCAATTTTTAGATGTGTCTAACAATTGGGGTGCAGTTCATGGTTTGGGGACTTTCTGATTATAAGGTTGCACTTAAGCCCCTGTTACTCTAAATATACTTTTTACAAATCTCTTTGTTGTAAAGGGTGTAAAGTTAAATCATCAACAAATACTTCAAGTTCATAACTTGCCATATCACGAGAATCTAAAATGTCTCTAAAATATTCTTCTGCTTGTTCTTTGTATTGTGTTTTTTCAATTCTAACTGTAAAAACTTTTTCTTCTGGACTTAACCCCATAGCATGTACAGTGAGTTCCTCTTTTGCATCATCAAAAATTTGACCAGAAAATATTTCATCAATACTATTTGCAGTCTCTTTCTCTCTAAATTCATCTTGTACGATAAAGAGGATAAATCCGGTAGTTACAACTATACACAATACTATAATTAATTTCTTCAAAAAATCACCTCAAGTTTTAATAGAAATTTAAAATGCTTATTTACCCTCAAATTTATATATTTTAATTGAATTACACTTAATTTAAATTACATTTTATATACTTATAAGGAAATATATTCTTTATCTAAGTTATGCCGTTAGTTGAAGAAAAAAGCATCCAAAGCGTCGTTTGGTAACCTTACATAAAAGAATGTTATTCAGTAATATGCCCTTTAGCTAAAGAAGGCACAATTCTTTTTCAAGAATAGCGCCCGATTGTTGAAGATCGTTATTGAACTAAAGCACCCCGTTCGTATTATAAGGTCAGCCGGAGAAATCTGGTTGACTATTTTTTATTCAATTTATAGATTGATAGTAGCCGGGGTAGAACGGAAGCACCCGTGGGACTCGATCCCGACAACTAACATGTTCACCCTCTACTTGTTAACACATGATTAGGCTGGTTGGGACATAGTGATCCCGTATAACAAGCGAACATATGAATGACAAGTTAGATAGAGGTTACCGGTCAATCCATTACCTAAGGAGGAGATAAACATGAATCCAGTTGTTTGCCTGGATATCGCAAAAGGTGAAAGTCAGGTTCAAATGTTCTTGGATAAAAAATGCCCTATAAAAACAGTGTGAAAGTTGATCATACGGTGGAAGGATTAGAAGAGTTACACTCTTATTTACTAGATTTAGCGCGTCAAACAGGGATGAAACCACCTATTGTTTTAGAAGCGACAGGTCACTATCATGCCCCAGTTGTACAGTTTTTAGAGGCAAGAGAGTACATTGTCATAATCGTAAATCCACTGGTATCTTATCGAGCAAAAAGCTCTAACTTACGAAAAACTAAAACTGATGCCATTGATGCCTATCACTTAGGTGAGCTGTATTACAAAGAGGATTTGGAGCCTCAGAAAAAGCGTGGGATTAAGCTTTTAAACCTTCGACATCTGACAAGGCAACACGAAAACATGACGGGCATTATGGTTCAAACAAAGCTACAATTTCAAGCAATATTAGATCAAGTATTCCCCGAGTATAAAGGAGTTTTTGGAGATTTATACGCTGAGATTTCATTAAGGACTTTACAGTCCTACCCTACATCCGAATCAGTACTAGACGCAGGTGTAGAAGAGATTGCACAATTTATTGATAGGCATTGTAAAGCACGTTCATTTAATTGGGCGCAAGAAAGAGCTAAAGTATTAATCGCAGCTGCAGAACGCAACCCATTTCAGTCAACGCTTTATCAAAGCCTTCTCGTCAGTCTGAATATGTATATTGATTTACTTCAAGCGTACCGCCAACAACTTTCTACGTTAGAGCGTGAGATTGATCAATTGGTGGCACAACTCGAAGAATATGAATTAATCCAGTCACTTCCCGGCGTAGGTGAAAAAATCGCTGCCACGATACTTTCAGAAATTGGGGAAATTGACCGGTTTAATCATCCCAAAAAGTTAGTAGCTTTTGCAGGACTAGATCCCATTGTGTTTGAATCTGGGCGCTTTAAAGGCACAAACAATCACATTACCAAACGTGGCTCAGCTAGGCTTCGGCATATGCTTTACACAGCCGTTCGCTGCTCAATTCGTGATAGTCGTAAAAAGAAAACAACAGATGAGACTATTGCACGAAATAAACGATTACGAGCCTTCTACGAATTGAAACGCGAGGAAGGTAAACCATATAAAGTAGCTATTATAGCTTGTGCTAATAAGCTTTTACACTGGATTTATGCGATTTTAAAAACAAAAACACCGTTCCAAGAAACTATTTAACAACAGCATTTTCAAATAAAACAAAAACTTTCCACATAAAATGAGGAGGGTTATTTGTGTTGAACATTTTTAGTATAACATGAAGTGTTTTTTGATTAAAAATGTTTTTCTTGACATTCTATTAGCTGGTTTAGCTTAATAAGAACGAAACTTGCTAATTAGGTTTAATGTATTCTCCTGTTGAAGCATTAAAGCCCGCTGCTTCGATGTTTGTGTGGTTCATGTTTTTTATAATCCCCTTATATTTTTTAAGTCCATAGTCCAAAAATGTTATTTTTCCAAGATATAAAAACCGTTGTTATACTGCCATTTAAGGGTGATATTACAGACGTTACAGAAATCAACAGTCTGTAAACCTAATTCTGCTTTTTGAGACTTATCAAAGACTGATTAAACTTGACTGACTCTTCCCATTGGGGAAAATGACTTGAATTTTCGAACCAAATGAGTTTTTTAGGCGTTGTTATTGTGTGATAGTAATCCTCTACTAATGAAGAAGAAACATGCTGATCATGACGTCCCTCAAAAAACGTAATAGGGACATCGAAACTCTTATATTCACTAAAATCAATTTCCATGAGCTCTTGCCACAAAAATTGTATAGATTGTAGACTCCCTTTTTCGCGATTGATTAAATCTTTAAACGTGTACTTTGATGAAAAAATGAAATCCTTTACCAATTGATTGTAATTGCTTTTTCCATATAAAGAATGTTTGTATCGAACCACTAATTTAGTAACAAATAATAAATCGTTTAACCAATCTTTTTGAGTCAATGAAAGGTCAATATTTTGTAATCGCTGAACAATCTTGTTTTGATTTCGTTTTTGACTTTCATTCAGAACAAAATCATATTGACACTTCAAACCTTTTTTCATGTTAACTACTTGACCACAACCAAAATAACTATGTACTAGCTGTGGATATTTTTTAATGAAAGTTAAGCCTAGGACACTTCCCCACGAGTGCCCTAAAAGGTAAACTTTTTCTTGTTTAAACGTTTTTAACAAATAATGAATTAAACTGTATAGGTCTTCTATATAAGTTTCAATAGATATTTGTTCATCTTCCGAAAATGTATAGTAAGATTTCCCAGCCCCTCTTTGTTCCCAGACTACAACATTAAACATTTTTCCAAGTTCTGAGTTATATTTATAGATCAGTGGTAAAGCGGCATCACCTGGACCACCATGCAAATACACTAAAAGAGGTAGATTATTATTTTCACCAAAAATGGAAATAAATTGTTTTAAAGAACCTATTTTTATATAGTTTGAGACTTGAGTTTTCATTTTCTTCTCCTACCTTACTATCTCCGTATCGCCCTCGGTCGCCTTTAATAAGTAACCATATTCAGCGTCCTCATTAACAATTGAATCTTAAAGTTTTTTTGTGTAATAGTATCGCTTACCTGTTAGCGGATAATGATTGAGTACAAATTCTTCTGTATAGCCTAGCTTCACATAAAAATCAGGTGCTTGAAAACTAAAAGTATTTAGGGAGGCATATTTGCATCCTCTTTTAATAGCAATCTTCTCAGCTTTACGCATCAACTCCGTACCAATATGCTGTCCACGAAGTTTTTCACTTACCCATAAATACTCTACTTCTAACCAATTTCCATGTGTATCACCAATCAACCCCGCAACTCTATTTCCTTCTTCATCTTCTACAAAAAGACCAATATCTTTTACTAACTTATCTTCAATGTTATCAAGATTGTATTTTAATAATTCTTGAATAATATGTTCTTTTTCTTCTTCAGTGACCTTTTCGGATTCAATGTATTTCATTTTTATTCGACCCCTTTATACGATTTTAATAAGTTTCCTAATACCTTAATTCAGCACTTCTGCCCTTTACTATACCGGCAGGAAATTCCACTAACAATTAAATGCATAACATAGTAAAGCGTGATTCAAGACTTTTTAATTAACTGTTTAAAGAAAAAGCACCTTTTTAAAATTTCCCTGCCGTTTTTCACCTGATACAGCTTTTAATGCTTTTTTTAAAACAAAATAAAAAACTCACCCCCAAGATATTTATCTTGGGGGCGAGTCATATCGCGGTGCCACCCCAGTTCATTTCTGCATTGCTGCAGAAACCTTATCGAGTACGGTTTTGTAAATAACTCACATGCTATACTCTATCTCTTTAACGTGAGAATACGTTGCATCATCATTGTTCCTACAAACAAATCCTATGCACAGCTCAAAGACTTGTTTCAACACATTTCCTATCCCTCTTTTTCAGCTACCAGAGGTCTCTGTAAATAGTACGTATGTTTACTTTTCTTTTCATAGCTTTTTATATGTAATTTTGTAAATTTTATACTATTCCAAACTAAAATTCAATACAAAAAGTATATCACTAATCATTTCTATGACAAATATAGATTTTTTTTCATTTATAGTATGGGTGTTACAGAAATTATTTACTTTATGCATACACAACTATTCATATTGAACTAAACTCCCTCTATAAACATTGATGTATCAACGGTTTCAACCATTTCGTGATGGAGAAAAAATTTTTTCCACTTCATTTATAAACAGTGTTTTGAATTTATAGTTATAATTTACAAGCTAGGAGTACGCTTCGCTAAAACTAATGGAAATCATTAGCT
>NZ_JBIWEY010000046.1:0-34928 GCF_044762775.1 Lysinibacillus sp. NPDC096418 | reverse complement strand
AACCACTTTTTGAAAACTGATAAACTACTTATCCCGTATTTGGCGAGGATCTCGAACATGGAGTAGTTCTTTGTTAAATAATCTTCTACAGCACCCCGCTTTAATTCCTCTGAGTACACCTTATTTTTCTTAGGTCGAATTAAGGCTTCTACCCCGCCATATTTATACAGAGCACGCCATACTTGTAGAGTTGTCATGTTTACTGAAAACATTGTGCAGATTTCTTCGAGAGTATGACGACCTTCCTCTAAATATTGAAGTGCTAAAATTTTTACATCTGGTGAAAATGATTTTTTAGACATGAAAAAACTCCCCATTTAATAAACAGATTTTATTTTTTAATCTGTCTACCTAATAGGGAGCATATCATTTGAGATGACTTTTGGATTTTCCTATTTAGAATAGCCCTACTGCATTTCCGTCATTATCAACGTCCATACGTAGTGCTGCTGGAACTTTTGGTAGGCCAGGCATTGTCATAATGTCGCCAGTTAAACATACTAAGAAGCCCGCACCCAGTTTCGGAATAACTTCACGAATTGTAATGGTAAAGCCTTCTGGTCGACCAAGTAAGCTTGGTTGGTCAGATAAAGAATATTGTGTTTTTGCCATACAAATCGGTAGAACATCCCAACCGAATTTTTCGATTTGCGCAATTTGTTTTTTCGCTTGATCTGTGAAGTTAACATCTTTTCCGCCGTATACTTTTTGTACAATCGTACGTACTTTTTCTTCGATTGAATCCGTTACTTCATATAATGGAGCGAAGTTATTTTCTTCCTCAATTACAGTAAGTACTTCCTTCGCTAGCGCTAGTCCGCCTTGTCCGCCCTCTTCCCAGACGTTTGTACGGGCAATGCGTACATTTTGTTCTTTACACCAGTTTAACACCGCTTCAAGCTCAGCTTCAGTATCAGTGATGAAACGATTTAATGCAATGATCGGTTCAACACCAAATGCACGAACTGTCTCCACATGCTTCGCTAGGTTTGCGATACCTTTTAATAATGCATCTACGTTTTCCCCAACTAGTTCTGTTTTCGCAACGCCACCGTGCATTTTAAGCGCGCGGATTGTAGCGACGATTACGACTGCACTTGGCTTAAAGCCAGCTTCACGCGCTTTTATGTTCATGAACTTTTCAGCACCTAAATCTGCAGCAAAACCGGCTTCTGTTACAACAATATCTGCTAATTTACGAGCAGTTTGAGTCGCCATAATTGAGTTACAGCCATGCGCGATATTCGCAAATGGTCCACCGTGAATAATTGCTGGTGTGCCTTCTAATGTTTGCACTAAGTTTGGCTTGAATGCATCTTTTAACAGAAGTGTTAAAGCACCTTCAACTTGTAAATCACGAACAAATACTGGTTCACGATTGAATGTGTAACCAATCACGATATTTGATAAACGTTCACGTAAATCTTCAATACTTGTTGCTAAGCAGAATATTGCCATAATTTCTGAAGCAACCGTAATGTCAAAGCCGTCTTCACGTGGCATTCCTTGAACTGGACCACCAAGGCCAACTACGACTTTACGTAATGCACGATCATTTAAATCCATTACGCGTTTCCAAATAATACGACGAGGATCAATATTTAGTACATTACCTTGATGAATATGATTATCTATAAATGCAGATAATGCATTATTAGCAGATGTAATAGCGTGTAGGTCACCTGTGAAGTGAAGGTTAATATCTTCCATCGGTACTACTTGTGCGTAACCGCCACCAGTTGCGCCACCTTTAACGCCCATTACTGGACCTAGTGAAGGTTCGCGTAAAGCTACTACAACTTTTTGATTTAATTGGTGTAAGGCATCTGAAAGACCAACTGTTACTGTCGATTTCCCTTCGCCAGCTGGTGTTGGGCTAATCGCCGTCACTAAGACAACTTTCGCATCAGCTGCTTGTGCCTTAATTTTTAATGGGTCGATTTTTGCTTTGTAGCGACCATATTGCTCTAGCGCATCTTCTGGAATGCCTGCTGTTTTCGCAATATCCGTAATAGGCTTCATAACCGCTTGACTAGCAATTTCTAAATCTGATAATGGTTTATTCGATGTTGTCATTATGATTCCTACTTTCTCTAATGTTCACCTACAATTATAAGCTATTTTCGAATAAAGCAAAGGAAGATTTTCAAATTTCCGACAATCATTTGACAACTGACCTTAATTCCTGTATCTTCTAAGGGGAAATGCAGTTATCACATTTTTCAAAATACAATACTTATTTTCAGTCGCATTGGAGGCGAACGCTTATGCAACAAGGAATCGTAAAGTGGTTCAACAACGAAAAGGGTTATGGATTTATAGAATGTGATGATGGTGAAGATGTATTCGTACATTTTACAGGCATTCAGGAAGAAGGCTTCCGAACACTTGAAGATGGACAAAAAGTATCATTTGATGTAATTGAAGGTAACCGCGGTCCTCAGGCATCTAATGTCGTAAAATTATAAGCAAAAGGCATCAACATACGCATAGTATGTGATGCCTTATTTTTATGGATTAATATAATATAACGCTTGTGGGAACAGCAAAGTTCGTTTCTCTCTTGTGGTATCAGTCAACGTTACTGCAAATGGTCCCTCTTTGTGATCTGCTAAAATTCCAGTGTCATCATAGAAATCTAAACGCATATTGGGTAAATGTAATGATGTATAAGTTTCATGCAAAGTAGCTGCTGGTAATTGCAGTACATCTTGCCACAATGCGACGGTTTCATCCACATTTCTTACAACAAATTGTACGGAAGTCATCGACAGTGACTGCTGTGTATCTAATGCTCCACCTTTTTTTAGCTGTGCCAGTCTTTCGCTATCCTCATCAGCCCACTCGATGAAAAATGGAAAATCAATCGCTAAGTTGGGTTTGCCAAAATGCAATAACTTCCATTCAATAACTGATCCATCTGGGCGTGTTCGACTACATGCATCGGGCCCGTAAACTTCGAAGCCTAGTGCTCGTAAACGTTTAGCCTCCCCTTCAATATTCGTTGTGCGCAAAGCAATTCGGGAAAAGCCAAATTGTTCTTTGCCTCGTTTAAATGAATGATGCAATGAATACGGCAATTTCGCGGCATCCTCAAATAAGTCACGATTATATACCGCAATTTGCTCAATATACGTTAAGCCGAAATAACTTAACGTGTTGTATGTACCCCACATTGTATGTTGTCCACCATTAACCGTATGGATATGATGCTCATTCAAAAATGCTTTTGTGTCTTCCGGTGATGCAACTTGCTGAACTAAGTGATCGAATTGTAAACTCATTCCTCTTTCCCCCTTTTATTCACTATAACATATACTTTACCTAGTTGTTTAATTGGTTTAAAATAAAACTATGAACATACATACCATGAATACTAGCTTCGGAGTTTGCTTGCCACAACTATCAGACGAATTATGTAGTCAACTCGTTGCGCAAACAGAGTGTATGTATCATAAACTATGATGAGGTGAAAAATATGACTGAAAAAGTTTTTGCATTTAAGCAAGCTCTAGGCAATTATCCAACGGGCGTAACTGTTGTGACAGCATTAAATAGCGCAAACGAACCAATTGGCTTAACCGTTAATTCATTTGCGTCTGTTTCAATCGATCCACTGCTCATTTTATGGTCGCTCGATAAAAGATCCAAACTACATGCAGACTTTTTGGCTGCGAAAAACTTTGCAGTCAATATTTTAGCGAGTGAACAAGCTCAAGTATGTACATTATTTGCAAGTAAAGAAGATCGTTTTGCCCAAGCAAAATGGTCGACTTCAACATTAAATTTACCGATTCTATCGGATACCTTATCCGTTTTACAATGTGAGGCATTCAAGCAAGTGGATGCTGGAGACCATACAATATTCATCGGGCACGTCGTTGATATCGACAATAATGATAAGGAACCACTCCTTTATCATCGTCGACAAACCGGACCAATCCCTACAAGCTTTTACAACAAGTAAAAATCTCTTCTTTAAATAAATATGTAAACCTAGCTTATATTATTAAAAGAACTCTTTTCTGGGAGTTCTTTTTTCATTTCGGTTGATAACTTAGTAACACGACTCGACATTTCAAAACATAATCAAGTTAAACGTGGATAAACTAATCAAAATCCATTGCAAGAGGTGCATGATGAAAAAGCTTATTTTAGTCTTATGTATAATTGCTACTTTTGTTGTAAATCCTTCCCAAACCCATGCAATCACTATGCCCTGCAGTCTAATTTTGGAACCTGTTCATCCTAGTTTGGCAAACGCTAAAGGTGTAGCATTGGTCTATAAAGTGCAATTATTCCCGCCAAGTTTTGCACGGACTAATATCAGCATTCTTGCCGTTCATCTTCCCGATCCTTCAACTTACGGAGACTATGATGGTTATGAGGGATTTGTGTTTATTCCCAAGGAAATAAGTTGGCGTTTCAGGCTGTACCCTACACCCGAAGAGGATAGTCCGACGTGGGCTGGTCGATTCGATGCCATTACAGCCGAAATGAAAAATGTTGAGGTGCAAGTGCGTCTTTCTAATTCCAAAACTGAAAAATTAGGGCCAAGTATTTTAACAAACAGCATCAATTATTGTAAGTAGCTTACTCCGCGGATAAACTGCATGCATTCGAGGGTAATTCCACATTAGTGAGACTTCCCTTAAACTGGAAGCGCATAAAAAACATAAGATTCCTCTCATGTTCCAGTAGACATTCCCTCGACAAATATAGTAATATAAAACCATCAAAACTAAAAAGGTGTTTATAGTTTTCTTGGGGGTTATGGGTTGAAAACACGAATCATACAAGCATTCATTGAAGAAACTCGAAATAATGGCATTAAGTTCACAATGGATGATCTCGCAAAACGACTAGGAATAAGCAAACGTACGCTATACGAAAACTTTTCATCGAAAGTAGATATTCTTGATTCTATTATTGATTTTACACTTAGTGAGTTTGATGAACAGACTCGCCTAATCATCGATAATCCTGAATTTACACTGGCGGAAAAAATAAAAAAAGCGATCGTTGTCTTACCGAAATACAATGAGTTTTACGATTTACGTATTTTAGAACAATTGAAACGTTCCTACCCTGCACAATGGGAACGCGTAAACCGTGAATTGAATCAGTGGGATGATCTTAAAGCACTTCTTGAAGAAGGTATTAAAACAGGGATTATTAAGAATATGAACATCGACTTGTTGATGAAATTGATTATTGAGACTGCGAATATTACGTTGGATAGACAATTCTTTTTACAGCATAGTATCTCAATATCAGAATCATTAGAAACAATAGTAGATGCATTATTGAATGGAATAATGACTGAAAAAAATGATGAATGTACTGGCACATAAACTGCCAGTTTCTTTTCGCCCTAAGAAAACTATAAAAACAAAAATAGTTTTTTGGTTTTTTGAACCAATTAAAAATAGATAAGGATTTGAAAATGCAATGCAAAAGGAACAAATAGTAAACCGTTTAGATACGGAATCTGTAGGGAAATCTTTCTTGAGGTATTTAATCCCCTCAATCGTCGGAATGTTGCTGATGGCTGTCAATATCGTGGTTGACGGAATCATGGTAGGCAACAAGTTAGGTCCAGTCGCACTTGCAGGTGTAGGAATTGCTGGCCCAGTCTATACAATTTTTGTCGCCATGTCATTATGGATTGGGATTGGTGCTGCAACTCGATATTCTGCAATGATGGGCGCTAAACGACCTGATCAAGCACGTATCATTTTTTCACATGCTATAAGCTCAATATTTATCTTGACGATGATTATTGGACTTACTGCCTTTGTCTTTCGAACAGAACTTGCGTATTTACTAGGGGCAAATGCAGATACGTTTGAGTACACATCTGGTTACCTGAACGTCATGCTACTGTTTGGATTCGTCTTCACAGTAGAAAATGCTTTTAGTATTTTAGTGCGTAATGATGGCGGTCCAAATACAGCAATGATTGCACTTATCGCTACATCAGTTGTCAATATTATATTAAACTACGTATTTTTATTCGTTCTGGATTATGGCGTAGAGGGTGCTGCTATTGCGACAGTTCTTGGGGCACTTACTGGACTGATCATACTCAGCACGCACTTTTTCAGAAAAAAAAGCAACTTACGTTTTGTACGCTTCAAATTTGATAAAAAGCTTGCTCTTCTAATTTTGGTCATTGGTTTCCCTAGTTTTCTTGCGGAAGTCGGCATTTCGGTTTTCACGATTTCGCATAACATCGCATTTAAAGAGCTCGCGGGAACTGTCGGTGTATCAGCATTTACGATTTTGAATTATGTGCATAGTGTAATGTTACTGCTGTTTTTAGGAATGGGATCGGCCATCCAACCGCTGATTAGTTATTATAGCGGCGCCAAAGATGAGAAGAAAATGAAACAAACAATACGTCTTGCTATTGGGACAGCTCTCGCAGCAGGTATCTTCTTTGTGTTCATCGGACAATTTGCAGCAACTCAGATTGTTAGCTTATTCGGTGATTTCCCTGAAGCAGTAGTGACACTGGCCGTATCGGGCATTAAACTATTCTTTATCGCGTATCTTTTTATGGGCACGAACTTTGTTATGATGACCTATTACCAATCCATTGGACACATCAAAATGGCAACGTGGATTACTGCAGCACGTGAAATTATCGTGTTACTCATCTTACTGATGATCATGCCACGATTATTCGGCTTATCAGGTGTGTGGCTTGCAATCCCAACATCTGAATTCATTGTACTTCTGACAATTTATTTTTATCATAAGAAATGGTATAGCCAAAATTCGGAATTACGTTTAGCTAAATAATTAATAAATCCCGTCACTAATATAAGTGGCGGGATTTATTATAATGTTTGGGCAATAGCCCTTTTTATGTGAATAAACCAAAGAAATTTGTTTTCATCATTAACGTAAATAATGCAATAAAGAATACCATTTCTATAATCGTTAAAACATATGCTTTACGATTTTCTACATATCTCCATTCCATGTAAGCTCGTACGGATTCAGTTACAACTAAAAATACTAAAAAGACCATCCACAGCTCAATATCCCCAGTGAATTCTGGAGAATTTGTAAAAATCAAATAAAAAGTATAAGCAAGCACTAGTATCGTAAAAGTAATCCGTATCGCCCAGTCTATTTTCTTATGTACATCGTTAATGTGGTTATATGAAAACCATTTTTTCCTTTCCACTTTTAATATTTTTCTCATACCAAGGCTGAATGTGACAATGCAAAACCATAGTCCAATTAATATTATAATAAATATCAAAAATTCATTATTCAACACCTGTTGTCCTCCTCCAAATTACCGGCTGATCATTTCAATCATTGATCTCAGAGTGTTATTATTTTCTTTAATACCTTCATCCACTAATTCACATTAAAGCCCCTTCATTAATTTACAAACTTTACCTATTCAAATATTACACTGAAAAAACAAAAATAACATTAACAAACGATATTTATATATAAATCGAACACTCCCACACCCTAATATTTGTAAATGTGATATGCTATAAATAACGATTATTTCTGAAATAAAGAGGTGTTAGTATGATTAAGAAAGGCATTCAAAAGGCCTTAATTTTTTTCGCCATATCCAGTGGCTTACAATTATTTTTTAAAGCTGAAGTAAGTTGGGGTGAAATTGCAGGAACTTCTTTTTTATTTTTACTTTTCACACTGTTGTATGATTGGGCAAGTATTCCGTATAAATGGCAGGAGAAAAAATGAAGTTATTTCCAGTGTTATCCTTATATAACCTCCTCATTATATGAAATTGGATTTTTCTACTTAGTATAGAAGTACTTTGAATTAGTAATTGGCGTAGCAATTTTTGATTTATTAGTATTCATGTTTCTTTTTTTCTACTTTTATTCTTCGCATGATTTTCTTTATAGGAGTTTAACATTATGACACAACTTTTGATTTGAAACAATAGAAAATTGGTACACGCAGCTCCACTGAAAGGAATGATAAGGTAACAATGGTCAATATTAAAAGACTTCTCATCCTTATTCTACTGCTATGCATAGCTACTAGTTGTGCAGGTGTGGAAAGACAAAAAATCGAAGTAGATAAACGTAGTGATTCTGGTGTTTATGAGGCGTACAAAGAAATTATTAAGTTAAAGGAAGTTTCCTTGGTAAAGGATATTCTCCATAACGTAGATTGGGAGAGAAAGAAAGTAGATATGGCAAGAGAGGCCGACTACCGGTTTATATTTCAATTTGTCAATCCAGATGTCGAAGCAAAGGCCATTCCATATTCTGTTTGGATTGGTCCTGACAAAGAAACCGTAGAGGTAGTACAAGGTAACGATCAATATGTTCATTTAACCAAAGAAGATTCCCATCAGCTATTTGAAGCTATCACAGAGACCTCCCTTATCAATGTCAAGTAAAATGAGGGACACCTTACATTAAGCGTGTCCCTATCATTTAAATTTCTACCTTTTCATAGCGTGACACTACTTGTGGTAAACCTAAATTTTCACGTAATGTCGTGCCTTCATATTCTGTACGGAAAACGCCTCGCTTCTGTAAAACAGGAACTACTTTTTCTACAAAATCAGTAAAACCTTGTGGGAAATATGGCGGCATAATATTAAAACCATCCGCCGCACCATTGTCAATCCATTCTTCTAGTTGATCCGCTATTTGCTCTGGCGTCCCGAAAATTAATCGATGCCCACGTGAGCCTGCAATACGAAGATACAATTCGCGAATCGTCAATTGCTCGCGCTTCGCCAAATCAATAATCAGTTGCTGACGACTACGGTTACCATTCGTAAGTGGAATGTCTATCGGTAGCGGACCATCTAAATCATAGCCTGTAAAGTCGAAACCTCCTAAATAATCGGATAAGAAATCGAGTCCAATCTCTGGCGTAATAAGACTTTGCAGTAGTTCATATTTGGCATATGCCTCTTCTTCTGTATCCCCAACATATGGTGACACACCTGGCATAATTTTGATGTCATCGGCATTGCGTCCAAATGCGATAGCCTTCTCTTTTAACTTTTTATAGAAGTTTTGCGCATCTGCTAATGTTTGCTGCGCAGTAAAAATCACATCTGCTGTTTTTGCAGCTAAGTCTGTCCCCGCTTCCGATGAACCTGCCTGCACAATGACGGGACGGCCCTGCGGTGAACGAGAAGAATTGAGTGGCCCTTTGACAGCGTAATACTTGCCTTTATAATTCAGTGTATGCAACTTACTTTTATCAAAATAAGCGCCACTTACTTTATCGCGCACGAGAGCTTCTTGCTCCCAACTATCCCATAAACACTTTACAACCTCTACAAACTCATCCGCACGATCATAGCGCAGAGAATGATCTAAATGTGAATTTTGATTAAAATTTAACGCCTCAGCATCATAATAAGATGTAACAACATTCCACGCTGCACGTCCGCCACTTAAGTGATCAAGGGAGGAGAATTTTCGAGCAATGTGAAAGGGCTCATTATACGTTGTCGAAGCCGTTGCAGTTAAACCAATATTTTTCGTCACGGTTGATAATGCAGCATGCAGTGTCAGCGGCTCAAAGCGTACAAGTTCTGCAGGATGCGATAAGTGGTTAAACGATAGTCCATCACTTAAAAACAACATATCTAGTTTTCCAACTTCCGCTACTTGTGCAATATGCTGAAAAAATGCAATACTTTCACTTGCATCGCTTGGTACATCTGGATGACGCCAAGATGCAATATGGTGCCCTGTGCCCATTAAAAAAACACCAAGTTTCATTTGTTTTTTTACCATGTACTTTAATCCTCCTTATACCACCTGTGCATCACGCTCTGCTAATAAAGCTAAGACGCGTGGAATTACTTTTTGCCCAACTTCTTCAATCGTCTCTAAATGAGGGAAGCCGCGTAATAGCACTTTATCAAAGCCTAATTCCACAAACTCAACGATACGTGCAGCAATCTGGTCTGGTGTACCTACTAATGAAATGGAATTGCCAGACAATACTTGCGTTAAGCCCGCCCATAGGTTTGGTCCAATGACAAAATCATTGTCTTTTGATTCCACCATTAACGTATGCAATCGATTGACACCCACTGCCCCGTTCGCAATCGTTTGCTGATGCTTCAATGCTAAAAATTCTGGATCTACCTGACTAATCTGCTTATTCGCCTTCGCCCATGCCTCTTCCTCAGTATCCCCAATAACTACTTGGAAAGAAAAGCTATACGAAAGTTCACGACCTCTTGCTGTCGCACGTGATTTGACCGAATCTATTTCTTTTCTTGTATTTTCTAGCGTTTCTCCCCAAAGCATATAAACATCCGCTAAATCAGCTGCCACTTCTTTTGCCACATCAGATGAACCACCAAAGAAGATAGGAGGAGTCTGTTTTGGGACTCGAGGTAAATAAGCACCTCTTAACTGATAAAACTCACCGTTAAAATCAAATTTCTCTCCCCTAAAAAGGCGTTTTAGGATATAAATATATTCACGCGTACGACGATAGCGCTCATCATGTGACAGTAAATCTCCGTCGCTCGCTAATTCCTGCGGTGAACCACCAGTTACGATATTTAGGTTTATACGTCCATTCGACCAATCATCAATGGATGCAAACTGCTTTGCCAAAATCGTTGGTTCTGTCGAGCTTGGACGAACGGCATATAGAAATTTCAATGTTTCTGTTTTTGCAGTTAAATGTGATGCCGCGACGAGCGAGTCGATGCATGCCCCACCAATTGGAAGTAATAAAGTCGAGAAACCACCACGTTCTGCTGCTTGTGCAACTTGTGTAATATATTCAACAGACGGCTCACGATTGGCATCTGTACCAGTACCTGTCCAACCATCAATATTTTTGTCCTTTGACGGACCACCTACATATTCACTATCCCCTGATGTTGGGGCCATTGTAATAAATTCAACCACTTTACATTCCTCCATCCTTTTTGTTATTTTGTCACAGGTACGCTCGATAAAATCTCCGCTTCTGGTAATGTGATAGAAAGCGTGATTTCTCTGTTTGCTAATGCCTTTGTAAATATTTCATATGAGATATTGTTTGTAAGATGATAAAATTGGATATTTTCACTTTGTGCTTTTACATACGATATCTCGCAAAACGTTTCTGGTGGTGCAACAAATGTCGTTGCGCCCTTTTCAATGGCTAAACGAAGGGCTGCACCACGACGACCTTCTGTTACATCTAATGCTGGATTGCGTAAATCTTGAATAGTGCCATCTTGCGCAACGATGCGTAGCACTGTACCCTCTGTAATAGGTGTAATAATCTCTTCATCATTGACTATAATTGCGATTGTCATATTAGTTTTCCTCCTTTAACGAAACAAGTACTTGCTCGCTGGCTTTTTGTAGCGCTTGCTCTAAATCTGCTAGAATATCCTCAATATCTTCTAAACCAATTGATAAACGAATTAACCCTGGTGTAACACCACTGCTTATTTGTTGTTCTGGTGTTAAACGAGAATGAGATGTGCTTGCTGGGTGGATAACTAGCGATTTTGAATCCCCCACATTCGCAACATGTGATAGAAGCTCCACGGAATTAATGAATGCTTTGGCTGCTTCTAATCCGCCTTTAATACCAAAGCTAAAAATTGATCCTGCCCCTTTTGGCAAATACTTTGCCGCAACATCATTTTGCGCATCGCCGGTTAATGATGGATAATTCACCCATTCTACTAAGTCATGCTGCTCTAAAAACACTGCAACTGCCTCGGCATTCGCTACGTGCTGACGAATACGAACTGATAATGACTCCAAACCTTGAATAAATAACCACGCATTGAATGGCGATAAAGTTGCCCCTAAATCATGCCCAAGTTCAAATCGAGCTTTTGTCACAAACGCTGCTTTTCCTGAAGCTTCAACAAATGAACGATTGTCAATCAATGGATTTTTCTCGACAAATGTTGGGAAACGTTTTGCATTCCACTCAAAGTTCCCACTATCGATGATGGCTCCACCGATTGATGTACCGTGTCCGCCAATAAATTTCGTCGTTGAATGGACGATAATATCTGCCCCGTGTTCAAATGGCTTTGCTAAATATGGTGTAGCAAATGTATTGTCTACGATGACTGGTACACCATGACGATGTGCGACTTCACTAATACCCTCAATATCTGCAATTTGTAGACTCGGATTTCCGATTGTTTCTGTAAATATGGCTTTTGTTTTGTCATTAATGACTGCTTCAATTGCCGCTAAATCTGCCCCGTCAACAAAGCGCACTGTAATGCCAAAGCGTGGTAGTGTTCGCTCGAATAATGTATATGTGCCACCGTATAATGCATTAGTAGAGACAATTTCATCGCCAACTTGGGCTACAGTTAACACGGCTAATAAAATGGCCGCTTGACCTGAAGCTACAGCAAATGCTCCGACACCCCCCTCCAGTGCTGCAAGACGTTTTTCTAATACGTCATTTGTTGGGTTGGAATTACGTGAATATAAGTAGCCACTTCCTTGTAATTTAAAAAGTGACGCTGCATGTTCGGTATCATCAAATACGTAGGATGTTGTTTGATACAGTGGAACAGCTCGTGAGCGTGTAATTGGATCCACTGTTTGCCCTCCGTGTAATGCAATCGTGTCTTGTTTGAACTCGTTTGTCATAAAAACCTCTCCCTTTACTTTGGTTGAATTTGTTCAATCTTTTCTTTTAGTAATTGCTCGTTTAATTCCCCAATGACTTTGTCGTCGATCTCACCCTTTTCATTAATAAAAAAGGTTGTTGGTAGATTCGTCACTTGATAGAGAGTGTATACTTCCTCTTTACGGTCTAGTAATGTTGGCAGGCTTAGCTGCTTGTTTTGTAAAAACTGATTTACTAAACGCGTAGGTTCACCGACATTGACTGTGATTACTGCAATATCTTCTGTTAGTGCATCTGCTAATAACGGCATTTCCTTTTTACAAGGTGGGCAGTATGTTGCCCAGAAATTCAGTACAATCCCTTGCCCCTTGTAATCTGCCAGACTAATTCGCTGCCCTGCTGTATTCGTTAACGTTAAGGCAGGTGCTCCTTGCCCTACTTCAAGAAGTTTCGTCTTTTCTTGCGCAAAACCACTCTTATATAAGCTATAGCTTAGTGCTGTTAAGATGAGAAATAGCGACAATACTTGTACAAATCGCTTAATATTCATTTCGATTCAGCTATCATATTCGTCCAAAACAGCAAACGTTTTTTCACTTTATCGAAGCCAATCATGAATGCCAAAATAATAATACTGTTAAAAATAATACCCGCCAGCACGAAATGGTATTGCGAGAAATCTGCATAATATTGAATGAAGTAGCCCATACCTGATGATGCCCCAAACATTTCAGCGATTGTTAAGATTAAAAATGACATTCCTAGTGACGTGCCAGCACCTGCTAAAATATGCGGAGAACTTGCTGGCAGTACCACTTTTGCTAAAAAGTCAAAACCCTTTAAACCAAGTGTTTTTGCATTGTCTAAATAGTGTTGCTCGATGAGTAATACCCCTTGAATAGCGCCTAAAAAGATAGGCCAAAACGCGCCGATAAAAATGAGTGACGTGGAAGCCGATTGAAATGTCGGCATTAAAGCAATCACATATGGTATAAATAACGTTGGCGGAATTGGACTTAATGCATGAAAATACGGCATTAATATTTTGCGCGATTTGTGATGTAATCCGAAAAATACACCTCCGGCGATACCAACAATTAACGCTCCAACATAGGCTGGCAATAATAACTTCATGGAGCTGATAAAACCGCCGAATAACTCACTTGCTTTTTCTTGTAGGGACGTCCAAACAATAATGGGCTCTGGAAATATAACAGGGTTAATCCAGCTCGCATATTTGGTGAAAAGCGCCCAGGCTACAAGTACGAGTAGCCCAATCAAAATCGTGATGCTATATTGCTTCAAAAATAGGCGCATCGTATCCCTCCTTTACTTATGCATTTTGTACATTAAATTTTTCTAGCAATTTTTTGAAATAGTCGTCATTTGGGTTTTCTTCAATTAACTCATTCAGCGCACTTTCATATAATTCAATATTGATGTATTCATTAATATCAATATCTTCGGCATCCTCGACGTAGCCAATTTCCTGCATTTGACTCCACATTGCTACGACGCTTTCTTTATTTGGATCAGCTGAATAATTAGAATGACCCTCGTTGACAATCGCATTAATGACTTCATCGTCAACCTTTAAATGTTCACGTGCCGCTTCCACCGCTTTTTCTGGATGCTCGTTTTTCGTGCGCTCTGCTAAAATCAAGGCCTTTAAGAAGCGTTTATATCCTTCCCCGTCATCTTCTTTTAACAATTCTTCTTTTGTCACTACACGGCAGCACACATGTGATGGCTGTAAATCATTACTCCAACTCACTGCCTCTAAGCCCATTTCAAGTGCCTGTGCATAGAAGGAATTTGCGGAAACTGCCACATCCACTTTTCCAGAAGCAACCGCCTCTAATAACATGCTGCCGGTTTTAAATTCAATAATTTCTAAATCATTCTCCCAATCTATCCCTTCTGCTGCTAGTGCTGAACGGAATACGATATCAGACGTGAAAATACGAATCGTTCCAACTTTCTTGCCTTTGTAATCTGCTAATGTTTTGAATTGATCAGTATTTTCTGCTTTTGTTAAAATTGGATGTCCACCTTCTAAATGCCCACCGATAATTTTGAAATCAGAACCATTTGAAATGAATGTTAACGGACCTGCTGTTCCGAACGATAATCCAACATCAATTTTCCCAGCTTGTAGTGCGTTTAAGCCATCAGCGGAGCTTGCAAAGCCAACACGCTCGATATTGACGCCGACATCCTCAAAATAACCTTCTTGTAGCGCTACATCTAATAGTGGTGCACCGCTAGATTGGCTATACCCCACCTTAATGTCATACTTTTTATTCGTTAGATCCTCTGCTGAAGCTTGCTCACTCGCTTTTTCATCTGTGCCACATGCCGTTAAAGCAAGTAGACTAACACCTCCTAAAAATGTATAAATTACTTTTTTCCAACTACGATTTTGCATCTTATTTCCTCCTTAAATTCCTGCACCGTCCGCTGTCACAAGCGACGTTTCGTCAATTTGATTGAATATCTCTTTATTCATTACTTCATACACTTTGTCTCGGAATGTTAAAAACTCTTCACTTGCAAATAATTTTTTTCGATTCGTCGTTTTCCGGTTAAACGGAACATCTAAGCTAGTCGTCACAGCTCCTTCTTTGCCAAGGCCAAACATGATAATACGGTCTGCCAAATAGATTGCTTCATCGGCATCATGTGTCACAAAAACAATGGTCCGCTTTTGCTCCCGACTAATTTGTAACATTAAATCTTGTAGTTGAATGCGGGTAACCGGATCAAGTGCTCCGAACGGTTCATCCATTAGTAGTAAATCCGAACCGTAAGCAAGTGCACGTGCAATAGCTGCACGTTGCTTCATTCCGCCAGACATTTGTCCAGGATACTTCGTAATGGCGTTCCCTAATTTAACGAGCTTCAAGTAATCATCTGCAAGCTGTTGTATATCCTGCTTCTTTTTCGACTTCTTTAGCTTTTGTTTTAAGGCAAGAACGATATTGCTGCGTGCCGTTAACCAAGGAAATAGTGAATAATCTTGGAATACAACCCCGCAATCTGGCGCCTTTGTTTTTAGTGACACATCGTCAATCGTAATGTCTCCATCGCTTGGCTGTTCGAGCCCTGCAATTAAACGAAGAAAGGTACTTTTCCCACAACCACTTGGGCCCATTAGTACGAGAAATTCGCCTTCCTGTACGTTGATATTAATATCATTCAAAATCCGTACATCCCCATACCCAAAATGAATGCCCTTCGCTTCGATTTTATTTTTCACTGGTGTCGTAATAGCCTCTTCCATCTCAGGAAGGCAACTTTCCACCACATAATCAACTAGAACCATAATAATCACCCTTTCAATCGTTGTAAGACACGTCGGCCTAATTCCTGAAGCGTTGTATCGACTGGTACATGTAATGTCATCGTGCGTAAATTTCGCCAATACCGATCAAAGCCATATCGATTGGCTGTAGCACGGCTACCCATCACTTCAAACATGCGAGAGGTAACGTCCAACCCTACTTTTGTCGTTACAATTTTCGCTACATTCGTGGCATAGTCTAATTCTTCACGCTCATGTGGCTGAATATCGCTTCCTTTATGCCAAAGTTTTTGGAACAATTCATCTGAGTGTGCAACAACTAATTTTGCTGCTTCTACTTGTGCAAAGAATTCACCAAAATGTTTTTGAATAATCGGATCATCCGTCGCTGAAGTATAAATTGGTGAACGTGCTCTCGTTTCGGTTAGTGCATAGGTACGCGCTGCTTCAAATGCACCTTCTACAATGCCTAAATACAAATGATTTAAAATAAAGCTTGAGATATTTAAGCGAAGGCGAGAAAATTCATTATGGTTGAAGCCGTTTTCTAACACTTCGTTTAGTTCTACACGCACAGCATGAAACTCGACTGTCCCACTATCTGTTTGACGTTGACCGAAGTTATCCCAGTCCTCTTTCACTTCTATTCCAATTCGTTTAGTAGGTATTATGGCGAGCAAAGGCTCTTCACGTCCATCTATAAGTGCAGACGCTAACAAGTAATCAGAATCTACACTGCCTGAGCAAAATGTTTTTTTACCATGGAATATGTAATGATCCGCATACTTTGTTGCTGTTAGCTTAATATCTACTGGATTAAACGCATTGCCCCAAAATAAATTACCCTGTACTGTTTCCGTATAATAACGAATCTTTTGCTCTTCACTACCACATAAATGAGGTGTTGTTAAATTGACAAAGTGATAACCAAAAACATGTGCTAATGAACTATCTACTCTTGCAAATATACGGACAAGATGTAGGATTTCCGCCCAATCTCCTCCTAAACCACCATATTCAGTCGGAATTAAAAGCTTTAAAAGCCCACTTTCTCGTATCAAATCACGTTCAATCTTGGCATTACCACCCGCTTGATCACGCGCTACGGCTGTTTCCTTAAATTTAGCTGCAAGTGTCGTCGCAATTTCCTCAATATTTTCCAATGCTAATGTCGTCATTTTAATAACCTCCTATATACTTACGCACGGTCAAATTGTGTGCGCTGATTTTCTAACCAAACACGAATATTTCGAAACACTACAATTGTCACTGCCATTATAATGGCACCTTTAAATAAATTAAATGGTAAAATCCCTAAAATGATTAAATCCTTTAAAGCTGATTCATTCATCGGCTCCGTTCCTAAAAAAAATGTGTACATCGGTAAAAAAAGAACATAATTTAGGACACTCATGCCTATAGCCATCGATGTTGTACCTGATACTAAACCAATGATAAGCCCTTTGATACTTTGTAATTTTGTATAAAAGTAGTACACCGGTAAGATAAACAATATCCCTGTCGTGAAGTTTGCAATATGCCCAACCGGCATACCCGTTAAGCTACCCGATATTAACCAATCCAACACATTTTTAAAAAGTTCCACTAAAATGCCTGCTACTGGCCCCATCGTAATCGCAGCTAACAATGCTGGTACATCACTAAAATCTACTTGCAAAAAACTTGGAAACGGTGGTAGTGGAAAATTAAACACCATCAGTACAATCGATATACTACTAAGCACCCCGATATTCATTAAATAACGTAATTTCACTTTCAACTTCCTCTCTCCTTTTACAAATAGCTAGAAATTTAAAAGACCACATCAACAATAATGAACGAATTGTTCATCCTTGTCATGTGGCCTCCAGTTTTTCTAGTTAGCTTATGATATTATTTATTTTTTTGAGGAAACCTTTGTTTTTCAAGTCGATTGATTTGTACAATTACACCGTCTTGGATTGTAATCTGCACTTCTCCAAACTGTAAATCTTGAATGGCTTTAGCAATAACTTCTAACTTCTCATCATCCGCCTTCGATTGTTGAAACATACGAAACACCCCTTCATATTTTTTTGTTGTACGGCTGTGTACAAACAGAGGTCAAAGTATCATTTCGATTCGGTGAGCCCCTTATCTCTCAGATCCCTCTGCTGGATTTGGCACCGTTATATTCGGTTGCCGAGGCTTCCATGGGCCAAGTCCCTCCACCTCTCTTGATAAGAGAATATTGTATCTTGGAGATATTTTATAATTCTGGAAACCTAAAGTCAATATAAATATTACAAAACAGAGTAGAATACTTAGTTATCAGTAAAACTTAATGCATTTAGTCATTAATATATGCTAAAAAAGACAAAAAACTGCGCAGAATTTATAGTATTCTGCACAGTTTTTTCACTTTAAATTTGTTGTAAACACTCCATTAGTACTCTTGCTGTTTCTTCCTTGCCATTTACTTTGACTGGCTCTCCAATTGCCGGTACGATCCAATGAGGCTCTTGCTCACCATATAAAGATTGTGAACTATTGGCCACCATAAATTGTGCTTTTGAAGATTCCATTCGTAGTCTTGCACGTGATAGCAAGAAATCCACATTGTCTGTCGCTTCAAGTTTGAAGCCGACAAGCGTGACATTCGGTTTCCACCCCTTAATGTGCCCTAACACTTTTGGTGCCTTTTTAAAATGAATAATCGGAGGCTCATCCGAAGGCATTTTACCCGCTTCCGTCATTAATGTACCAGATTGGTCATACACCTTATCGATCACCCAATCAGAGCCAGCCGCAGCCATAATGACAATATCGACGTTTTCTTCTTGCACCGCATAGCGAATTTTATCGCCTAGATCTTCAATACCTTCAAAGCCTACTAAGCGCATTTTATCTTTGTTTTCCGGTAGCTTGGCAAAATAACCGTGCATATATAGTACATCAGCCCCAGCGGCAAGAGCTGCTTCTGCTAAATAACAGCCCATAACCCCTTTCGACAAATTCGTATGCCCTCGCACGCGATCCCATTTTTCAAGCGTTCCTCCACTTGTAATAAGCACAGTTTTCCCTTTTAAAGTCCCCATACAGTCACCTTTTCCCTTAAAATCTATATGTATCATTTTATCGTAAATTAGCTTAATGACAAATTTCTAATTTTGCTCATCTAGCCAAGTTTTCAAAATCTCTGCGAATTTTTTTGTGACTGGTGAAGCATGGTGCTTCATCGCTAGTCCAATTGTACGGTATCCACCTTGTTTTAGAGGTATTGTTCTTAATGATGCTGGAAAACGGTCAATCACTAATTTTGGCAAAATACTCATCCCTAAATGGTGGGTAATCATTGAAATGATGCCCACTTCTTCCGACAATTCAAAACGAATATTTGGCTTCACTTGATACTGCTCCAAAAGAACCTTTACATCATTCTTACCCCTATAAGACGTCATAATAAACGGCATATTTTCTAATTCAGCAATATCAATCTCTTCTTTATTGTATAAAGGACTTTTGTCGGATACGATGCAAAGTAATGGATCATGACGTAGCTCGATATATTGAAACTGATCGGATTTATCACCATTTAAAAATCCAGCATCCACTTCCCCGCTTTGTATCCAATGTTCAATTTCGTAATAATCTCCTTCACGGAGTTCGACTGTAATACCTGGATAATGAGTATCCATAATTTGAATAATTTCAGGCATCCAGTTCGATGAAATACTCGATATTACACCGATTCGTACTTTTCCTCGCGTCACACCAAGAATATGTGCTGCCTCTTGTTGTAATAATTCTTCTGCATCCAACACATGACGCATTGAAAGCAGCATTGTTTGTCCCTCACTTGTGAGCGTCACACCCGTCCGACTGCGGTGAATCAATGCAAACCCTAGTTCTTTTTCTAGGCTAGAAATCGCATGACTAACTGCTGATTGTGTTAACCCTAATGCTTCTGCTGCCTTCGTAAAACTCATTTGTTCTGCCACTTTATTCAATATTTCATATTTTACTAAACTCACTGCAATTTACCATCCATGAATTATTTTAATACTATTCATTATAAACATTCGTTTTACTAATCTCAATGTACGATATATAGTAAATTTTATCAATAAACTGTTTTAGTACAGAAACTGTAGGTGAGCATAATGAGTATTCAAGGAAAAGCAAATAGTTTGATGGTAATCGTAACAATGTTTTGGGGGTTGTCTTACACATTTATGGTAATGGGACTCGAAACATTGGAGGTTTATAATGTTGTGGCGTTACGTTGTTTAATTGCATTTTTCGTAGCAGGCTTAATTTTTTATAAACGCATGATAAAAGTGAATGTCAAAACATTAGGATACGCAGCGATTCAGGGCTTTCTCTTATTTCTTTTATTCTCACTTAGTCTATTCGGATTAGAAACAACTTCAGCTTCAAATGCGGGCTTTATATTAAGTTTAACAGTTGTGCTAGTACCAATTATGAGTAGCTCGATTGAAAAAAAATTACCGTCAAGAGCCGTCCGTCTAGCAATTATTTGTACGATGATAGGGATTGCCATTTTGACCGTACAAGGATCATTTGAGTTTAGACAAGGTGATATTTTAATGGCGATTGCCGCATTAGGCTATTCTATATATTTAGTGTTAAATAGTACTTTCACACGCAGTGTCGAATCGATTTCGTATGGTGTCTATCAATTAGGTTTTGCAGGACTTTACGCGCTAGTTTTTACAATCCTATTTGAAACACCTACATTACCAAATACGACGATGTCATGGCTTGCGATTTTAGGTTTAGGACTTGTTTGTAGTGCATTTTGTTTCATCGGTCAAACTGTTGCACAACAGTACACATCCCCTACCCATACCGGCTTAATTTTCTCTTTGGAACCAATTTTTGCTGCAATGTTTGCCATCATGTTCTTAGGAGAGGGCATCACAACGAAATTAATCCTTGGTGGTGGCTTTATATTAATCGGTAACTTAGTCGCACAGTTCGAACAACTTCACATCATGCGCTTCATTAAAAAACCAACACATGAAAAAGCAATATAAATGAACAATAACCCAGTACACCTCTAAAGGGGTTTTTCATCGCATCTTTTTTACATAAATCGTAACTTTATTCCAAAACTACACCAGGTGTTGGTTTAGAATAAAGTTTGATTATAAATCACTTTAAATCCTTGTTTTAACTGTATATAAAAACTGTCATTTTGAATAAAGATGGACTTTCCCCTGTCAAGTAGACAACTAAAAAAGACTAAGCAGCCATCTGGTGTCGATATTCTATCGGTGCCAGATGGTTGAGTCGTTTTTGGAAGCGTTGATAGTTATAAAAGTAAATATATTCTTCAACTGCCTGTTTAATTGCCTCATCTGAATCCACATGTAATAGATACAGACACTCGCTTTTAAAGTGTGAGTAGAACGATTCAATGCAGGCATTGTCGTGGCAGTTTCCTTTGTGGGAGTGGCTCCCAATCATACCAAGTTGTTCAACACGTTGATGATATTTAAGTGATGTGTATTGGAATCCTTGATCTGAATGGAGAATGCTTTTGGTACACATTTCTTTTACTTGTCAGTTCATCAAGTGTATCTAAAACTAATTGTAGGTCGTTACGTTTACGTATTTTCCATGCCACAATTTCATTGTTATATAAATCTTGAACCGCAGATAAATAGAGGAATCCATTTTTGGTAGGTAAATACGTAATATCTGTGACAAATACTTCATTCTCCACACGTTTCGAAAATTGTCGACCTACCACATTATCAAATACTCGTGATAAACGATTTTTCCAAACACGACGCTTTTTACGAATAATCGATTGTATCCCAAGTTCACACATTAATCGGTACACTTTCTTAGGATTCACAGTGAATCCACGATCACGTAAAGCAATTTTCATACGTGGGTACCCATATTGTTTATGTACTTGATGAATTTCTAAAATGTGTTGTTTTAACGCCTCATCATTTCTTCTACGACGTGATACTTTCCCATTCATTACCCATTTATAATAGCCAGAGCGTTGAACTTTTGCCATCTCTGTCAACCATGTAATTGGATAACGATCCTTCATCGTTTCAATGATTTTATAACGATCTGAATACGTTGGTACACCTCCATTTACAGATTTGGATACTACTTTTTTAAGTATTCCACCTGTGCTTTATAGTAATCTCGTTCCTCTTCTACATTTTTAAAATGAGTTCGTTTACCTTTCAATGGATTCTTCATACCTCTTGCGCCTGAACCCGTAGAAGGCAAGCGGTTAAAAGCCTCAATGGATCCAACTTCTTTAAATTTTTTCAACCAAGCTTTCACCTGTGAAACATTTCGAATATCGTATTTTGTCGCGATCTCTTGCATACTTCCTTCACCAGCTAAATAAGCCTGAACAACTTGTAATTTAAATTCATTTGAATACGTTCGATTTTCTCTATGCATACAAAAATCCCCTTTAAGTAAAATGTTATCTACAGCGTACTGTAGGTTTTTTAACATTGTCTACTTAAAGGGGATAATATCACCCTTAGTTTTTTGTTTTCCTGTAATTGGATCTCTTCCTATTATCAACAACATATGCCCAATGACTTTCTCGTAATATAATGCTTCCTTTCATTTTAGTCAACCTCCGTATTTTTTACGAAACATTGTGTTTAGAAATTCCAAATCCGTTTAATAAGTTTTATAAAATTTATAATATAGTGACTCATACTGGTTATAAAATTAAATTCATGGGAAATAATGAAATGAGGAGGTTTAAAAAGATGACCAATGTTATTCAACCGATACATATATATTGTTTATTATTCTTATCTAGCAGCTTTTTAGCACAATTCATTTTAATTCCCACAATGTTTTCAGTAGTTGAACGTGAATCATGGATTAGTGTATTAGTAAGTTTAATACCAACATGTCTTTTAGCAATCCTTATTTCAAGAATTACTTCCTCATTAAATAATTTTTCTTTCCCTTATTTTATATCTGATTATTATAATAAATCTCTTTATTTGATCATACTTACTTCGTATATTGTATATCTGATTTCGTCAACTTTCATAACACTTAAAATTACCGTGATTTGGATCGATGAAAATTTTTTCTCAGAATATCCTTACTTCATAACAGTTATCTTATTTATAATATTGTGCTTTTACGGCTCACTAAAAGGTATCAAAACCATTGCCATTCAGTCTTTGATTATTGGTGCCCTATTCGTTGTATTATTTGTATTACTGAATTTAGGGAATTCGATTAGTAATGAATATGAGCTTATTTTACCAATAAATACAGATGGTATTACTTCAATTCTATGGGGAATATTATACATATGTATTGGTATTTTAGAGTTTGGATTTATTTTAATTGTTTTAAATGGCTATCTAAAAGAACGGCTAAAAACTAAGGGGATTATAGCTTTATCTACAATGTTGGTTGTATTAGTTTTAATAACAATTGTGACTACTATATCAGAATTTGGTATTTATATAACGAAAAAAATGACATTTCCCATTAATGAACAATGGAGAGTTTTGTCATTTGGTAAATATTTCACAAGAATGGATTCCTTAGCGGTTTTCCAAATTTTATCTATGTCGTTTATTCGTGTTAGTTTATTTATGTATATAATATCTTCATTTTTTAAAAATCGAAATTTTATTTTATTCATTTTATATTTAAGTTTAACGATAGGATTACTAATTCCTTGGTCAGTTTCTAATTTTTTATCATTCATAAATAGGGTTTACCTTCCCTCTATTTTTGTGTTCTTACTCATTTTCATTATCGTTACCTATGTACTATTAAAAGTTAAAGGGGGACAAAAAATTGACCGGAAATGGTAATAATAAAGATATTCTTTGCCAGGAATTTAGCGAACAATCAGATATAACAATTAGCAATAAATTTTATATTTATAATCATGACCAACAAGAAGTAATTTTTATATATTGCCATAGCTTAATTGATAGTGTTCTTTATTTTAATTCTTTATTACCGAACATTAGACATCTTGCTGAAAAAGGAAATTTGAATGACGTGAAAATAATAAATCGATATTTAGAAGTTAAAGAAATAAATGACTTTATTACAAAATTAGGTGAAATAAACAGTGGAATTTTTACAGGACTATTATATTTTCATCATGTTCAATCTGATAAATTATATTCAATCAATATAGCTAAACTCCCTGAACGATCCATTGACGAATCAAATATGGAAGTTTCATTAAGGGGACCACGAGATGGATTTGTTGAAAATATAGATACTAACCTTTCTTTGATAAGAATGAGATTAAAAAGTAATAATTTATTAAGTAAAGAATACACTCTTGGAAATACAAGTAAAACAAAAGTTCTATTACTTTACATTGACAATATTATAAAACAAGACGTTTTAATTAATGTTCAAAACAAATTAAATAATATAAAAGTAGATAATATTGCAAGTAGTTATCATATCGAAGAATTACTTTACGATAAGACATATACCCTCTTCCCTCTCCTTGATTATACTGGCAGACCAGATTTTGTAGTAAATTCACTCAATAAAGGTCGTTTCGCAATACTGGTAGATGGAAGCCCAAGCTGTTTAATTGGCCCAGTGAATTTATTACTTACTTTGAAAGCTCCAGAAGATGATCAAGCAAGTTTCTTATTTGTGAGTTTTTCCCGTATATTAAGAGTGACATCTTTATTGACAAGTATTTTTTTACCTGGTTTTTGGATTGCACTAACTGTCCATCAGCTTAACCAATTACCTTTTCCCTTATTAGTATCGATATCTGCATCTAAAATTGGTTTACCAGTATCTTCTGCGTTTGAGATTCTGATCATGCTCATCTTTTTTGACCTCTTTCGAGAAGCTGGAATACGTTTACCAAAAGCTGTCGGTCAAACTGTTGCTGTCTTAGGAGGATTAATAGTTGGTGATGCTGCAATTAGAGCAGGTTTTACGTCACCATCAACATTAGTAGTTGGAGCCCTTACTGTCATTTCTAGTTACACATTAATTAATCAAAATATATTAGGAAATGTATTTTTATTAAGAGTTGCTACGTTAATTACCGCTACCTTTTTTGGGATGTATGGTTTTGTATTAAGTGTACTATTCTTATTAACCTATATCTCCTCATTAGAAAGTTTTGGACATCCTTACCTCTCCACTTTGTATAAAGTTAACGTTCCAAATCTTATTAAAGGTTTCTTAAAAATGCCATTCAGAATAACAAATAAAGATTGATTGTAAGTCCAATTTTTCAGAAGACAGGAGTTAGTGTATGTCCAATTTCTTTATTTTCATGTTGAAAGCAACCCTGTTTTTACAATTAATATTTTTTTTAGGGGGTTGTTTAGGTACAAAAGAAATTCAAAGTGAAATTTATATAACTGCTATTGGGATAGATTATTCTAATAATAAATATAATTTATACTTACAAGCAATTGGTTTTAGCAATGTTGCGGGCTCAGATCCAGGAATTGCATCTGAACCCACACCGATTGTTCTTGGACATGGAGAAGGTGAAACTATCCAGGGAGCTTTTGATGATATTGAAAAAAATTCTGTTAATCCTTTATATTATGGGCATATACAAAATATCTTTATTTCCAAAAATATTTTGGATGGGCATTTGCAGAATTTTTTAGATTTTTTAAGTAGGAACTATTATTTACGTTATAATACTTTGGTTTATGGATATGAGGATAATATTAATGAAATAATGAATGTACATGGTTTTTTTCACAAACCCCCTACATTAACATTTCCCTATGATCCAAAAGAGCAATTATTCTTTAATTCATTTATCTCAACTAGGACTGTACAAGACATTATTAAAAGATTTTACGAGCCAGTTGGATCTATAATGGTTCCTTCAATAGATATTAAAAGTGATTATTGGATGGAAAATAATCATACAAAAAAAATATTAACTATTAATGGCGCATACTTCCTTTCCAATCAAAAATTGAAAGGATGGATAAAAGAGGAGGAACTTTCAGGACTAGATTGGTTTAATAAAGACTTTAATAACATGAAGCTATCAATTAAAGATAAATCTGTTTCTTTGTTTATTGATAATATAGATTATCATATAGAAGTATCAGGAGAAAAAATCCCTAAATACAATATAAATTTAGAAGTAGAGGCATCAATCAGAGAAAATCAAAAAAATGTTGAAAAAGAAATAATTGAGAATGAAGTGAAAGATATTATTTTAACACAGTTTCAAAAGACATTTACAAGAGGATTAGAAATCAATGCTGATATCTTCAATTTTTCAGAGAGAGCTTATCGTTTTAAATCTCGAACTAGGACTGTGGAAGAAATAAATGCTATCAATGAAGATTCTATTGATAAAATCGATATCAATATTTTTATAAAAGACGGTGGTGCTAAAAAATCATAATACTCAGGGCTGTATATTTTTTCAGAAAAATAAAGGATCCCATACAAAAAACCATTTACAGGTATTTATGGCTTTTAGACAAAAGTCTTAGCCCTTTCTATAATTGTCCTTATTTTTGTATTCTAAAAATCCAGACGACTATCCTCCTTGTTCAACTAACCTGTGTCGTTCGTATTATAAGGTCAGCCAGAGAAATCTGGTTGACTATTTTTTATTCAATTTATAGATTAATAATAGCCGAGGTAGAACAAGGTAGAATGGACCTGCGCGCGGGACTTGATCCCGACAACTAACATGTTCACCCTCTACTTGTTAACACATGATTAGGCTGGGTGGGACATTGTGATCCCGTATAACAAGCGAACATATGAATGACTAGATAGATAGAGGTTACCGGTCAATCCACTACCTACAGGAGGAGATAATTTATGAATCCAGTTGTTGGCCTGGATATCGCAAAAGGTGAAAGTCAGGTTCAAATGTTCTTGGATAAAAAAATGCCCTATAAAAACAGTGTGAAAGTTAATCATACGGTGGAAGGATTAGAAGAGTTACACGCTTATTTACTAGATTTAGAGCGTCAAACAGGGATGAAGCAACAGACCATTATCATGCCCCTGTTGTACAGTTTTTAGAGGCACGAGAATACGTTGTTATTATCGTAAACCCACTGGTATCTTATCGAGCAATAAGCTCTAACTTACGAAAAACAAAAACAGATGCCATTGATGCCTTTCACTTAGGGGCACTGTATTCCAAAGAGGACTTAGAGCCTCAGAAAAAGCGTAGTATCCAGCTTTTCCTTCGGCATCTGACAAGGCAACACAAAAATTTGACGGGAATTATGGTTCAAACAAAGCTACAATTTCAAGCTGTTTTAGATCAAGTATTCCCCGAGTATAAAGGAGTTTTTGGCGATTTATACGTTGAGATTTCATTAAAGACTCTACACAAATTCCCCACATCTGAATCTGTCCTAAAAGCTGGTATAGAAGAGATTGCACAATTTATTGATAAGCATTGTAAAGCACGTTCATTTAATTGGGCGCATGAAAGAGGCGTGTTGGGTTTTTATTTATTGTTCTACAATTCATCAAACATTGACCTTATAATTCAGTTCTAATTCATCGCCTGGTAACCCTCTTATTCCCCAGTTATGTTTCGGTGTTTCAAATATTGTAATTTCAATATCTTGTGGACCTATATTTAACTGGCTTTCTATGCGTTCAAATAGCAGGCTGATTAACTGTTTTTTCGCTTCAATCGTACGCCCCTCAAACATACTAATCTCAATTATTGTATAAGCATTCGTTCTTCCATTTGCAAAGTAAAAATCTTCCTTGTCCATAGGAAAGAACCTGTGAAATTTCTTGTCTCTAGGAAATTTCAAACCATCTACCATGCACGATTGAATCACATCCGATAATATTGCCTTTATTGGATTTAAATGTTCTTTTATGCCGTAAACTTTGACTTGTCCCATCACATCATACCTCTCTCGTCTAAACTAATTATTTAGAACCTATTCTACGACAAGACCAAGAATCCCTTCTATTAAATAGATACATAAGAAGGTTCTTCGTGGAAAAGATGGAGTTTACATAAAAGTGATAGTTGATTGGAGTGAAGGCGTGAATCCTCGGAAATCTGCGTCACAGATAAGACCCTCGATCGAGCGTGGTGAGTAAAACAGAATGCACGTTGACGTAACGAAAATCACCCCCGATTTATGGTGATGGGCCATAAAAATGATATATTATACTTGGGGTGATGAGATGGATTTCGAATTAATAAGAAACAGAATTGATGCTATTGCTTCTAGGATTAAAGCAATTGGCGGGGAAGTTCAAGAAGTCATTATTGATGAACCAGCTTCGCTTGAACAAATAATTAAAGTAGAGGAACAACTAGGGGTAAAGCTACCCGCAAGTTTCAAGAAAGTTCTTATAGAATTTTCCGGGAACTTCAGCTTACGTTGGTTCTTACCTGACAATATGGAGCAGCCAAATGAATTCCGAGAAATCTTCTGTGGAACACCACACTGGGGTTTAGAACTTCTTCCCCAATTCGAAGAAGACCGTATCGGTTGGATTGAAAATGTTTTTCCAAACCCTGAAGATGATTATGATGTGGTTTGGCATAATAAATTAGCTTTTTGTGAAGTAGGCAATGGTGATTACCTTGCATTTGATATGAACAATGATGATGATGCTTCAATTGTCTATCTTAGCCATGATGATGGAGCAGGACATGGGTATAAAATTTCAAATAACTTTCTTGAATTCATAGATGATTGGTCAAGAATCGCTTTTGTAGGATGTGAAGATTGGCAGTGGCTCCCCTTCACAACAAATCCCGAGAGTGGAATCGCTGGAAATGGTGAAGCTGCAAAACGTTTTAGGGACTGGCTTGAATTAGATATTTAAATAGTAAAAAGAGCATTGACAATCCATTCAATGCTCTTTTTTTGCTTAATTCCTTGTTTAATTTATTGCTAATTCACTGTGATTCATAATGAAATAATGTACTTTCCCTCAGAAAAGAGAACCTGTTACTGCGATACTTATTGCGTTTTCTTCTAAACAAGATGACCCTAATCAATTCGTGAAGAACTTTCTGCATGATCAATGGTATCGATAAATGGCTCTGGTAAGACTACGTTAGATTCTTGCTCAGCAAATAAAACAATGGCTCCGTGTTCAAGTAAATGGCCATAATAGGCGATTTGTCCATCTGTTAAATCAAAGCGCTTTAACCCTTCCATCACAGCAGAATCACCAGTAAACCATGATTTAACTTGGTCGAACAAGTTACCTGCTGCATGCGTTTTTATATCCGTATCCTCTTTTACATCTTCAAATTGAGAAGAATCTCTCGTAATAATGTTGATGTCTTGATCGTGAATACCCTCTTCACGCATGCTAGCTAATATACGCAGCATTTCCTCTTGAGAATGCGCCACTTCAATTCGTTGATTTTGCTCATTTTTCATGTCAAATCCCTCCTAATTTATTTGGCTTATCTTGTTACCCCCTTGACTTTTCGATGAAGCGAATTTCATGGATTCTTAATCTGCCTTTATGATTTATCCCAGTAGACGATTTCAGCCCGCTCTAATAATAAAGCGAGTCGAACATCCCGTAACGATTATCAACGCACAACCACTATTATTAATTATGAAAATAACAGCATATTATTCCCCTTACCAGCACACCAAATGGTTACCTCTTAATTACCGAGGAACGCTTTTAGCATCCATGCATGCTTTTCGATAGACTGATACATCGCATTGAGTAAATCCTCTGTACGATCATCACCCTCTTCAGCAGCTAGTTCCATTGTAGAATTTAAAGCCTTCATAAGCTTTTCAAAATCTGAAATAGTTGTTTCGACCATTTGAATCGTTGTTTCTTTCCCTGTCGCTTCTTCTATATAGGAATATTCAAGATGCTCTTTTAATGTTGCTACTGGTTTACCACCTTTGGATAATATACGTTCTGCAATCTCGTCTAAATTTAACGTTACTTCGTTATATAATTCCTCGAACTTCTCATGGAGCGTAAAGAATGCATTACCTGTTACATACCAATGGTAGTTGTGTAATTTTGTATAAAGCACTGACCAAGTGGATACCAATTTGTTTAATTCTTTGTTTAGATTTTGTGTCATTGTCTTTCTCCTCCAACTTATCGAATATTTTGCATCTGTCTTCAAGTGATTGATGCTACACTCTCATTTATTCCCCATTGGCATAATTTAAAACCTTAAACATCAAATACATACTAAGAAAACACATATTCTACCAAACGATTATTCTATTGCTAGTTTTCTATCAGTTAGCTTTATTCGGTATATTCAACATTTCACCTAGAAATATTCGTTAATTTGAATAAATTCATTTAGGTATTTACGCAAAAAGCTTTAAAAAATTGAAAAGAAAAAGTACATGGGGTGGCTATATGACATTCTTTTCAAAGTTGTATCCTGAACTTGTTGTTCAATTCGCATTCTTTGATGACATTAAAGTAATCGGTCATTACACATACAAGGTGTAATGTTGACATGTTTCTCTCCCCTTTGCACGATCGTTTAATTTTATTGCTAACAAGAGTATACTTTTGGTAGCAATAACCGGACTTTAGAGGAGGAACCCTACTTGCGTTTATGGCATACAAAATTATTGCCCTTTTTACCAAAAGGACAGTTACTTTCCCAATGGCGGGAGCTCAATAGTATTTTCGCAAAAGAAGACAAGCATATTTTAATAAATTATATATACGACTATCCAAAAGATGATTTATATACGTATACAGAGAAAGTTATTGAGGAAATGACAAACCGTGGCTATAAAGTCCGTACGCGTGATAAAATGGAGCGTTATTTTACTGATATAGATAAAGTAAAAGTTGTAACGCCTTTTAGAGACCATCATAATGACGAGTATTTAGAAATTTGCTATTACAATTTAAAGGAAAAATATATTCGTGGACAAAAGGATTATGATGAAGCGCTTTTCCAAAAGCTTGAAGCATTCGTTAAAAATTAACTCATCTATTTTAAAGAAGACACTGCAATTTTTCAGAAGAAGATCCGCGCTCCCTTCGCCCAAAAAACTTGTCAGCTATCATTTGACAAGTTTTTTCGGCAGATGCAGTAAATATCCTCTATTTTTTAAGCTATATTTTCTATCTATCCTACATATAGTAGTTTGACTTGCGCCCCAATGGCATAATTTGAAACCTTGAACATCAAATACATAATAAGAAAACACATATTCTACCAAACAATTATTTCACATTTCGAAATATTTTAGCTATAATAAAATCACTTTAAAAAAAGGGGTGTACTTTCATGAAAGCCTTACCGTTACGTAAAGATGTACCTGTAGAACAAACTTGGAATTTGGTTGATTTATTAGCAGAAGATGCTGACTTTGATCCTGCATTAACACAAGTTGTAGCAGATGCAACAAACTTCGAACGTACGTATAAAGACTCTATTACCGATGCGCAAAAAGTTATTGATGTGCTGGCTGCTTATGAAGCACTGCAAGAAAGTATTGTGCCGATTGGTGCTTATGCTAGCTTAAACCTAGAATCAGACCGTACAAATGACGAAGCACAAATGCGTGCTGCCAAATTTGGTGCAGCCGTTGCCAAAATCAGCAGCTCTTTATCTTTTGTACGTAGTGAACTACTCAATTTACCAACGTCGACCCTTGAAGAGGCGGCCTCACTAAGCCCTCTTTATAAAAATTTTTTAGATGAGCTTTTAAAACAAAAGCCCCATCAATTGCATCCTGAAGTAGAAAAAGCTTTAGCTTCGCTTAGCGCTACCTTTAAGGCACCTTATGAAACGTACAACACGACAAAACTTGTGGATATGAATTTTGGAGAATTCGAGGCCAATGACACAAGTCACCCTCTTAGTTTCGTATTATTCGAAAATGGCTGGGAGTATGAAGCAGACACGGATAGCCGTCGCGCTGCCTTTGAAGCATTTTCTTCTAAACTACGTGACTATCAGCATACAACTGCAAAGGTGTATAACACACATGTGCAGCAAGAAAAATCAATGGCGAACTTACGTGGCTTTGACTCAGTTATTGATTATTTACTGTTTGATCAGGACGTGGACCGTGAGCTATATAATCGTCAAATCGATTTAATTACGAAAGAACTTGCACCACATATGCGTCGCTATGCAAAACTTCTTCAAAAGGCGCATGGCTTAGAAAAGATGACATTTGCAGATTTAAAAATCGCACTAGACCCTAGCTATGATCCAAAAGTGACAATGGATGAAGCAGAGGATACTATTAAAAAATCTCTAGCTATCATGGGTGATAACTACAATCAAATGATTGAGCAAGCTTTTAATGAGCGTTGGATTGACTATGCACCAAACAAAGGAAAATCAACTGGGGCATTTTGTTCTAGCCCATATGGTAGCCATCCATTCATTTTAATGTCATGGAATAAACGGATGAACGAAGTATTTACACTGACACATGAGCTTGGTCATGCTGGCCATTTTGTAAATGCACATGCACATCAATCGTATTTTAATAGTCGCCCTTCTTTGTATTTCATCGAAGCACCGTCTACGATGAACGAGATGCTATTAGCCAATTATTTATTAACGAATAATGAAGATACTCGTTTTAAACGCTGGGTTGTTTCAAATATTGTATCGAGAACCTATTATCATAACTTCGTCACGCATTTATTAGAAGCGGCGTATCAGCGTAAAGTATATGAACGTATTGATAACGGTGAATCAGTAAACGCTACTGTGTTAAATCAATTAAAACGCTCTGTTCTGGAGGATTTCTGGGGAGATGCTGTTGAAATTACTGAAGATGCAGAACTTACGTGGATGCGTCAGCCCCACTATTATATGGGCTTATATCCATACACATATAGCGCAGGTCTTACAATTTCAACGCAAGTATCTCAACGTATTTTAAAAGAAGGCACTACAGCTGTTGATGAATGGCTTGCAGTCCTTCAAGCCGGTGGCACAAAAACACCAGTAGAACTAGCAAAAATGGCAGGTGTCGATATTACAAACGACGAGCCGCTTCGAAATACAATTGCCTATATTGGCGACTTAATCACTCAATTAGAACAGCTATCTACTGAAATCGAAGTATAACGAGAAGCCGTCCGCACATGGACGGCTTTATTTTTTTGGTTCTAAACTAGTAATGTCGTTCATATAATAGATTTAGGGCGTCCCTCCAATTATTCTGATTCTTCAAAATATATAATCATTTTTCTTCATACGAAAGTACCGTTATTATTAATAGGTGTGCAATAAATCTAGCAAATATCTAACAAGAATTTTCAAAGGAAGTGTATTAATTATGGTAAAACGTAATGATCCATGCCTATGTGGTAGTGGCAAAAAATATAAAAAATGTTGTGAAGGTAAACAACAAATCTCAGTTGAGACTGTAGCGATTGAAGAACTAGAACGCGTACTACAAACATTTTATATGGAATATCCAGAACGCAAAGATGTTCGTGCATATATCGACCATGTAGCTGCTTGGCAACCAAAATTAGAAAGCGTACTACAGCGTGAGCTTATTGAGGCTATCGCATTAGATGACTTCTTCTTCCATCAGCAACCAAAAATTTGGACAGGCTATTTAAAGAAGACGAAGAAGAAAGTAGTACGTCCTTCTACACTACGAGTTTTAGAAGGCTGGACACAACCTCAATTATTCATAGGAACGGTTAATGTTGTGGAAGAAGATTACTTCCAAGCAACACATGTCCTTTCCAACGAGGTCATTAACCTTCGTCGTGAAAATGACAAGCCAATTCCTGAAGGTATGCAAGTCTTTGCATTTATCCTACCAGACGGTACAGCAAACGAATCGAATTATTTAGCAGTTTCTACACTGATTTTCTTCCCAGAAGATCACGCTAAAGTATTCGAGCAATTGAAGAAAAACTTTGAAGCATCGAAGAAATCTGTCGAGGCATATTTACAAGAAGATCATTTATCATTCTGGGAGTTACTTGTATCAAATGGCTATAAAGGCGAAGAATTCTCTAGCTTTGAAAGTGGCGTAATTGCGCAAGTAAAAGAATTCCTTGAGCAAAATGAACGTGAAACAACACCGATGCTAGAGCTTTTAGAGGACTATCTAATCGAAGGTCAGCCTACTGCTCGTAAAGAAGCAGCAATCGCAGCTGGTGCGATTCGTTATGGGCAAGAAAACGGTCTATTTGAATCTTTATCCATGAATGTCAAAGAAATCGCTGCAACCTTCGATATTTCCGCTTCATCGCTAACAAAATACTATCAAGATTTATGCAGCTATACTGCAGAAAAATAATATACAGCCCCTTTTGCGTATTAAGTCGCTAAAGGGGCTTTTCATAAACATAAAAAAGGCTGATGAACTGTCTATAGAGACAACTTATCAGCCTTTTTTATAAATTTAACTATGGTAACCAACCATGTATTATTATCGCCCAAGATGCTTTAATTCATACATTTTGTAGTTGTTTATGAACTTAAGGAGTAATAACAATACAATATTAGTATAATCTATTTTTAATAAAAAGTATACATCTTTTATTAACAAATAACCTTATTTTATCAGATTTCTATTACCAATACATCTAAAATATACCAACAATTATTTACCAATAGTTATTATATGATAAATAAGAACTATAAAAAGCGCTTATATATTCTATTTACTAGAAAATAAGTAAAAGCGAGGTACTCGACATTTGTATCGTCGAATACCTCGCTTTTAAGAACATTTCTATGATTTATATACTTTCATTAGCTCTTTACCTAAAAATTGTAACTGCTCGCCCACTGTACAAGATGTGATACAAAAGCGATGAGCCCCTGTTTTACCACGATCTTTACGCAACTGTTTGATCACTAAGCAGTCACCGCAATACATATCATGTAGCTCGTCAATATCTTTCATGACTGTCACTTTATCCACTTGAAAACTCTCGCTCCTTTCACGCAAAAATTTACTTCTTTCTATTATGGTTCTATAATATTTGTTGGGGTTTTTACACAATTACAAGCATGAAAAAAACACAGATTCACCGATTTATATATACTTGAATTGTCAAGAAA
>NZ_JBIWEY010000045.1:0-35648 GCF_044762775.1 Lysinibacillus sp. NPDC096418 | reverse complement strand
AGCCGTACAGGCCGTGGTTATCGAGCTATTTAGTGGCACATTGACACCTACAGCACCCTAGAGAGCGTTTTTGGCTCTCCTGGGCGCTGTTGGTGCTGCCGCCCTAGTTTATTCTTCTTTAAGAAATAATTTTCTATTTCGAACTTGTGTTTAACCAGGGATAAAAATCGCGTAAATTCTTAATTTCATTTTCAAAGTTGAGTTAATTTAAAAATATATAAAGACTTCTTACTGGTTCACCGTGTATTTCTTTGTAATTATTTAACAAAGAAATACCTACACACTTTTTAAATTCCCCTTTTACACTTATTTCAGTAATATTATTGATTATTAAATCAATTTTGCATAAGTCATTCAGTAACGTTTCCAGTTCCATTTCAATTGTATCTATTTCGCTTGGCACATCATAGAATCGGCTCAAGTAGACTTTGTAACGGTTATTTTTTATTAATTGAGCTATTTTGGTAGCATAATCGATATCTCCGAACAATGCGTGAAGTATATCGGGTCTATAATCTGCTTCAACAACGCATTCTGTAAACTCAGAGGAATTGATTAATTGCTTTAGAGTCTTTTTAGTTATTTGAATATCGCCACTAACATGGCATCCTCTATTGATTTCTTTGTAATATATATTCTTTTTACGTGTAAATTTAAATCGGTAATACCACTCACATGTTGCCAGCTTAAGTTCATAACTTTTACCATACTCTAATTTAGGTACATTAGGATTTTCATTAATTTTAATTCTCACATTAGGCCTCCATTACTCAATATCTAAAATACAGTCTCAAATCAAGCTACGGCACTTTTCAATAAATGTTCAACCTCAACAAGTAAACTTTCTGAAAAGTTATAGCCATCGTCATGTTCTCCAATTTGCTGTTTAGGGCATGTCAATTGAATCGAAATAATAGAAAATAATTATTCTTAATAATCCACTTCTAATTATGATTAGCCTTTTATAAAAGGCTGTCTACAAATTATGCAGACAGCCTTCTTAATTTTTAGAACAATTCTGCTTTCGTCAATGTATTCATTAACACTTTAGCCATTTGAGAGCGAGTTAAATTTGCGTAAGGATCAAAGATATTACCTGCTTTTCCGTCAAAAATACCCATATCTTGCATATTTCCAACAGCTGTTTTCGCTTCTGCTGAAATTTTCTTGGAATCGCTAAATGTAGGTTTATGTGAACCTGTTTCTACATTTAGGTATTCCAGGGTGCGATTAAGCATTAAAGCTGCTTGTTGGCGTGTTAAACTGCCATTTGGATTAAACTTAGTAGCTGACACACCTTTAATGATTCCTGCATCATAAAGAGCTTGTACATCATTAGCAAACCAATCTTTTGCTCTAACGTCTTTAAACGTATTTGTCCCTGTTGCTTCAAGTCCAAGAGAGCGAACTAGCATAGCACTGAATTGTGCTCTTGTAATGTTCTTGTAAGGGCTATAAATGTCTTTTGTAGTACCAAAGACAATATTACGACTTGCTAATTCTTCAATGGCTGCCTTACTGAATACACCGTTAATATCTTTAAATGTGACTTTTTCTTTAGAGAAATAAAATTCTCCTGTTGTTTTAGTTTTAAACGAAATTTTTTGTTTAGCGTATTTATGTGGAATAGCTTTATATTCCCCTTTTTCGCTTCGTAACAAATATGCTTTACCATGTTTTTTCTCTATTAAAATATTTTCTTTGAAAGTAGTAATTTTTTTACCATCAGCAAAAACATTTAGTTCGTAGTGTTCTTTACCTTTATCTAGCCACTGTACTAACCATTCTTTAGCATCATGTTCGATAGGCAACACGATTTTAATACCATCTTTCTTCAATTCAACGACTTTTCCAGCAGGGTTTTTAATCACCCAATTTCCATCTTTATCAATATCGATTGTTTCAGCAGACGTACCAGTGTCTACAGTAGGAGGCTCTGGCTTCGTTTCAGGCTTTGGTTCAGGTTTTGGATCTGGCTTTGGCTCAGGTTTTGGATCTGGCTTTGGCTCAGGTTTTGGATCTGGCTTTGGCTCAGGTTTTGGATCTGGCTTTGGCTCAGGTTTTGGATCTGGCTTCGGTTCTGGTTTTGGATCTGGCTTCGGCTCAGGTTTTGGTTCAGGCTTTGGTTCTGGTTCAGATGTGCCCCAACCATCAGGATATACAGGTGTTAAATCAGGTTCTCCATCATTCCCATTTCCTAAACTTTTAATATCAATATTAAGTTCTGATAAGAGGTATTCTTTATAAGCTCCATCATATAGATTTGCAACAATGTACGATTTTGCAACTTCTTTTAATTCTTCCGTTGGGTTACTTTTAAATACTTTTACACTTGCTAAAGCATGTAATGTTTTGTAAATATACTCCGCATGATCTTCATTTTGTGTATTCGCTAAACCTGTAGAAGTTGCAATGAATGGCGTAGAAGTCACTTTAATATAACTATCATTTAAAGATGCTACTTTCATTACAGAACGTACAAGCGCTGTTTCTGTTCCAATCGTTTCTTTCGGAGCTAGTAGCGTTAACAAGTAGTCTTTAACCGTACCATCTTCAAGTAAACTGATTTTTGACTCAGCATCGATTAATTGATTGAAAGCAGCATGTACGGCATCTACAATCACATGCAATTCAGCTTGAGTAATACTTGTTTTCCCTAACTCAGTCGCATACTCTTGAATTTTGCTGATATAAAGATTACTTTCATCTGAAGTAGCACCTAGTGTATTTAATACACTTTCCAACGATTCATGTGTTAATTCTGAAACTAACAGTGTTTCAGATGTTTCACCATCTGCAGGTGTTTCAGGCGTTTCACCATCTGCAGGTGTTTCAGGTGTTTCACCATCTGCAGGTGTTTCAGGTGTTTCACCATCTGCAGGTGTTTCAGGTGTTTCACCATCTGCAGGTGTTTCAGGTGTTTCACCATCTGCAGGTGTTTCAGGTGTTTCAATTTGAGTTACTAAGAATGATATAGTAGAACCTTTCGTTTCATCTGATAGTACGAATGTTTGAACATCATCACCAACTAAAATATAGCCTTCTGGCACTTCTGCATGTACTTTAATATCACCATATTGTGCGTCTTTTACTGTTGTCTCTAGAATAATTTGACCAGCACTATCTACATATTTCACAAGATAGTCCCCAATTTTCACATTCTCTTCTAACATACTCCAAATAGCTTCAATTTCTGCTCGAATTTGTTCTACTGGAAGATTAAGAGCAGCTGCAATACTTGCTATAGCTTTTTCTAATTCTTCATCATTTTGTTTGTAGTCAACAACTGAATGAAGAACATTTGGACCAGGATATTTATTTAGAGTCGGTATAGTAGCAACAGCAAATTCCTTACCATAAGCATCTATATCATTTACTAGCATTGAACGTTTCGCGATTTCTAATTTCCCGATACCTAAAACGACTTCAATAACTTGCTCTTTTGTGATTGTATCACCAAGTGCTTTTAAGTCTTGAATGTATTCAGGCATTACTTCTTCATAAACAATTTCTTGTGTATAATTAGCAAGTTCCTTTGCAGTGATACTATCAGGGTCATTTATGATTTTATCTAACAGATCTCCTGTTTTATCATCAATGATTAGTTGTAATTTATCTAAACGATCTTGTAGTTCATCCTTGTCTGCACCTGAAACTAAATTATCGACTAATACTTGTGCTTGGTCTTTATGCTTTTGCATTAAGCTAGATTCTGCTTTGCTAACAGCTTTTTCAGCTGTGATGTATTTGTTTAAATTAACAAGACGTTCATTTAAACCATCTTTAGCGCTACTTCCAGGTAGTAAATCAACTAATCTTTGAGCTGAATCACTATCAGATTGTAATTTAGATAGTTCAGCTTTTTCAACAGCAGCAAGAGCTTCTTTATAAGCCTCTACATGTTTTTCTAATTCATCTAAACGATCTTGGAGATCGTCTTTTTTGTCACTATCAACTAAATCTTCAACTTTATTTTTCGCATCTTCTAAATCATCCGGTAATAAAGTATCTTCTGCCTTCTCAACGGCATCCTCGGCTTTTTCTTCCTTAGATTTATTATCGATAGCATCTTGTACATCATCTAAACGATTATTTAAATCTTCTTTAACTGGCCCATCTTCTAATTCTTCAACTAAATCACGTGCTTTATCAATATCATCTTGTGATTTACTTTCTTCGGCCTTCTCAACAGCTTCAGTTGCTATTTTTTCTTGCTCTGCCTTGTCAATTTGTTGTTGAACATTTTCTAAACGCTCGTTTAATTCATCTTTTTCCTTACCATCAGGTAATTTATCGACTAGTTCTTGAGCAGCATCTTTATCTTTTTGTAAAAGCGACTCTTCGGCTTTTTCAACAGCTTTTTCAGCTTCAGATACAGCTTGTTCATATGCATTTTTATCATCAATAATAACTTGAACAGCATCTAAACGTTCTTGCAATGGTGGTTGATCTTCAGCTTTTAATTCGTCAACTAATGATTTTGCATAATCAACAGCTGTTTGTGTTTTTTCTTTTTCTGCTTTTTCAACGGCAACTTTTGCATTTTCTAATTGTTCAGCATAAGCAAGGTTATCATTAATTTTCTTTTGAACCTCAGCTAAACGGTCAAGTAATTCTTGTTTCTCAACACTTTCCGTTAAAGCATTTACAAGAGGGTGAGCAAAACTTACATCTTCTTGTAATAATGATTTTTCAGCTTTTTCAACAGCAGTAGTCGCAATGGCTAAATCAATAGCATTTTGTACAGCATCTAAGCGTTCTAAAAGCAATGATTTAACTTCTCCATCTTCCAAAGCCTTCACTAAATCACTAGCATTATTCACATCTTCTTGTAATTTACTAGATTCTGCTTTTTCAACGGCCTCTGTCGCGATTTTTTCTTTACTTGCTTTATCGATTAATTGTTGAAGCACATCTAAACGATCTTTTAATTCATCTTTTTCTGCACTTTCGGCAAGCTTATCAACTAATTCTTGTGCATCATTTTTATCTTGCTGTAATTTAGAACCTTCAGCTTTTTCGACTGCTGCCTCTGCTTCCACAAATGCGATAAGATTGTCTAATATAGTTTGTAGCTCTGCTTTTTTGACTTTATGTGCATCACCAATAGCATTTACAAATACTTGAGCTGCTTCAATGTCAGTCTGACTTACAGAAGCTTTTGCTTTATCAACTGCTGCAATCGCATAAATTACTTTTTGTACTTCATTTAAGCGTTCCTGGAAGGTTGTTTTCGATTCTTCTGTTTTAAGGTTATCAACTAATCCTTGCGCTATTGCGAAGTCTGTTGGATTATAAGTAGTCTCTGCTTTTTTCACCGCATTATCTACAGTTATATTAAAGATTGCTTGCAACAAAGCAGCTTTTTCAGTTAACCATTCAGGTAATTCATTCACGCTTGTTTCTGCTTTCAATAATGCATCCTGTAAATCATTTGGATTAGTTATACCTACAGCCGTTTGTACATCTGTACGAGCTGTTACTAAGTCTTGTTGTAAAGTCACCCATTCAGCAAAATCTGCTTTAGTCGCTGTTTTCTTATTTGGATTTTCTGCTTTATAATCAGTCACGATTGTACGGATATCTTCAATTGTATCGCTTGTAACATCAGATACACTCGCCCAAGTAAAATCTTCTGTTGTTGCAGTTGCGATATTTTCATATAACCAAGTTACACGTAATGAATCTGTATAACCTTTTACTACTTCCAGTAAGTGAGTGCCACCAATTGTTGTAGCTGTTGCTACAACATCACGAACCGTATCTGTTGTAACGTTTAATACATCGTCAACTAATCCACTAAGGGATTCGAGTGTAGCTACATCCATATCTTTAAATACAACGTTTTTATCTTTTTCTAATGCTTTGACCATATCAGTCATTTTGCTAACATCAGATACAATAACAACTGGTGTATTGATTTTTGCTGTTTTTGTAGTTTTACTATCGCTGGCTTTTACTACAAACCCATCTTTATAAACGCCTTTATTTAGAGTGAAATTAACTTCAAATGCTTTTGTAGAATCAGAATCATCTGCACTAGTCGTTAATTTTTGTCCGTTTAATTCAACTTCAATATCTACTTTTTGATCATCAACATCACGAACGTTCCCTGCAAAAGTAACGTTTCCATCACTGATAATTTCATATTCCCCATGTTCTACAATAATTTCAGGAATTCCGTTATTTAAATATCCCTCCATATCTTTTTTAAATTGGCCATCTTCGAGATTTTCAATAGCAGCTTGCCCCTCTGCCTTTTCTTTATCTGTCAAAATATCATTGTATTCAGCAACTTCCTTCAAGACATTAGCAATTTCAACTGCATACGCTTTAGTCAACGGAAGTTCCTCTTTTATTTTCCATTCAGGTGCAAGCATTGTTGAATCAAAAACTAATCGGTTATTGAACAATGCATTAACATGGTCACGTACTGCTGTCGTTACTTCATTTGCCTCAGTTGGTACATCAACGCTATTTAGAGCCAGTATTTTTTCATTGGTCATATCATTTAACGCTGATTTCAATGCATTAACGAAGTTTACTAGTGATTGTGCATTAGTTGTTATATCACCAAAATATGGTTGAAACTCTTTATACCAACCTTCAAATTCTGACTTAACATCTTCTGCACCAGCTCCATCTAAATCCTCTGGAGTAATGTCCTTGATATTTAAATATTGTTTAATGACTTGTGTAAGACGGTCATTTAATGCTTTTTTATTCACACTATTTGTCAGTGTATCAATAACTGCTTTTGCATCATTAATATGTGTCCACGAAACTAATGTTTCATTTGGCTTACGTTTTTCAGATGCTGCGTTTTTTAATTCAGTTTCCATCGACACCAATGAATCTACTGCGGTATGGTAAGTTGCTAATTCAGTTATTCTAGGAACTAAAATACTTAAGCTTGAAGGATCTTGTACATTGTCAACCAATGTTTTTGCTAATTCATAATCAGTTTTTAGTAATGTTCCTTCTGCTTTCTCAACAGCTGTATACACGTGATGTAAAGTTTTAGTAACATTAATTACTTTCACTGCCTTATTGCCTTTTACATCTTCAGCGAATACTGTGTATTTTCCATTTTCGGTAGCTGTGAATTTCCCATTAGTTAAAGCCGTACCGTTTGATACAAAATAATCTTTTGTTTGCTCGCCTTTAGCATATTTAATTTTAGAAACCCCTGACAAATCATGTGCAACAACTGTTACCTCGGATGTTTTACCATAATTCGCTTGTTCAGTTGCTTCAATAATCGGTGGAGTTATATCCTCAGAATGAACACGCTGACCTCTTACATACCAATTACCATCTGCATTTTTTTGATTGTCTAAATATGCATTATAGCCAGCTTTAATATCTTGCTGAACAAGATTACCTTTTGAATCATTTGTTATTACTGGAACCTTATAGCGTTTAAGGTCTATTCTCCCACCATTAGTATTCATAGTTAAACTACCATTACTTGAATAATACCAGTTTGCGTTGATAATTTTATACTCTGTTAATACTATATTTCCTGTTCCATCATTACCAAGAGTATAAACTGGTTGATTATCAGCTGGTTTAGTAGGAAAACCAATAATATCTGTAAGAACTAACTTGTCACCACTAAGTGCATAACCCAAACCATATGGCCCTGAAAATTCCGGTAATTGGTATGTTTGATAAACTTCATCCCAGTATGGATGCAAAGTTTGTTGAGAGAGTAGTTGTTTTTCACCTAAAATTTTAGTAATTTGATTCGCGTATTTCTGCCAATAGTAAACAACAGCTTGATTCACTTTATTCTCACTAGTAGCATATTCCGTTGTTGCTGTCCCATCCGTTGCTTTTACCCTGAACATAACATGTGCTTTATCTGTAGGAACTGTATATTCATATACCTTTGACGTACCAGTATACAAGTTAGACCAATTTGCACCCTTGTCGTAGGAAACGTCCAAAGTATATGTCAACGTGTCTCCGTCGTCATCGGATGATTGATAGGAAATTAAGTGTTTATCACCATGTTCAAATTGAACAGCTGGTACTGTCAAGGTTGGTAACGTTGGTGCTGTATTTATTAGTTTCGTTCCAACCAAACGGTATTGATTGCCTTCTGTATAAGCATTAGGCGTTGTTGTTGTAAATGTACGTTTCTTTACCCAATCAAATTGCGGTACATCTTTGAATCCATAAGTATCAGTGATAACTTTCCCTTTAGCTAAATACAAATCAGGAGTGTCCGTACCTTCAAACTCCCACTGTGGGTAAGAAACTTGTCCAGGCTGATTCGTTCTTCTTAATTCTGCTGCTTGATTGTCTGCGTCAATAACATTTTGCCTAGCAACGGCAATATATTCTTGCATTTGATTGCCATTAACAAAAACACCACCGCCTCCTTGCACTACTTTGGAATCCAATTTATCGAAAACTTGAGTAGTACCTGTTTGCTTATGTTCCCATTCTTCCCACGTATATTCGTAAGTTGCTGCACTAGCTTTTTCAATTTCACCAACACCTGCTACATTAACTGCTGAAGCCATAACAGCAGTCGCCATAAATACTTTTGCTGATTTACTCATAATTGCCTTCTTTTTAATTAAAGAATTGTTTTTTTCTTTGTCTTTCTTAACCAATTTTTACATCCCCTTTTCTTATAAATATTATTTTTTATTGCTCGCATCAATTATTGACCAAAACTCTGGTGCAAGTCAACAAAACATTGGTGTCAATTTGTTATTTAATCCATAAGACTTATATATAATATAAATAAGAAAATAGTCCCCAGCTGTTGTTGTTTAGGTACTTTAGGATATAGAATTGTAAAGAAGGGAGGCAAGTACATGAATATTAATAAAGCAATAGCAACACGAATGGCTGAGTTAGCAGAAGAAAGAAATAGTACAATAACCGAAATCGGAAGATGGGGAGGATTAAAACAGACAACTGTTTCAGAGATTATGTGTGGGCGCTCGAAGCATCCAAAAATAAGTACAATACAAGCATACTGTAATGGATGTGGTATTACATTAACAGAGTTCTTTGATAGTCCTTTGTTTGGAGTGGTATTAGAAGATTAAAAAACAACCTATTAGCGTCCTAATAGATTGCCTTTTAAAACATATATCAAACTTAAATTTTAAATATTAATTAAACCATGCATCACCATTTTTTAAGGACAATATTTTCACACAATTAGATTTAATTGCTATCATTTTGATATGCCCTCCTTTTAAACAGACAAGATTTTAATACTTGTCTGTTTTTATTTATTTTGGTTAATTATATAATCCTGTATTATTGCAGATAATAAATGTTTAGCTGGAAAATCCCTTGTACTAAATTCATTAAGAAAAGCATTAAATTCTTGTGGTAATCCAAGAGATTTATGTTGAGCACTTGGAGTATTATATTTTTCAAATTCTCTATAGTATTCTAACCCTTTTTCATGCATTTTAATTTTGCTAAATTCGTGTATTTCATTTAATAATTCGACATAAGATAGTTTTTTATCAAACGCTAATTTTCTTAACGCTTCATGATCTTCTGGAAATATTCTACGAGGCGCAAATTTATCAACCTCTTTTGTCATATCGACTGTTTCACCGATACTTTTTTTATTCACAAAATTATTCCCCAATTTTTTCATTTACTTAACTCCTAATTCTAATTTTCCCAGCAACTCTTTCGCTAATTTTTCACCAATAGCATATAATTCTAAATCCCATCTATCGAGTGGATTCAGAGCGCCTTTTTTCACAGTATAATTATAAACCCCATGTTCCATATATTTAAATAATCTCGAACGTTTAGGTATATAATTCACAAAAAATTCATCTCCCTCTAAATTATATTCACTGTCTATTTTAGCAAATGTTTCAACATCATTTTCTCTTCTGTTTACAATTATTCCTAAAAATTCTAAATTTTTATTAAAATTCTCATGAATATTATTTGCAACCTCGTAAAACGTTGGAATCCCTTTAAAAGAATCACTACCAATTTCAGTTATGATTCCAAAGTAATCGCTTGCACCAAGAGCATTATTTACGTAAATAGAATATGGTGAAGGTGGAACATCAAAAAATATAAAATCATATTCATCATTAAATTCAACAATTTGTTTCGCAAAAAAGCTTACTTTGTCTTTTTGGCCTTTCAGTAAATCATCTAGTTTAACTAAATCTGTACTTGAACTAATAAAAGCTAAATTATCTGATACAGCTTTAATGCAGCTCTTTAGATTTTTATTCTTTAGACCCTGATAAAGCGTTTGAATTTCATTCAAAGAACCAATCTTTTTTTCAAATAATCCTGTTGTATTCCCCTGGGGATCACAGTCTATAACTAATACTTTATAATCCATTTCAGCTAGATGATAGGCTAAAAAATTAGTTATTAAAGTCTTTCCTACTCCACCTTTTGCATTTCCTAGTGTTATTTTTACTGCCATAGTATAGTAAGCCTCCTAAATTCCTAAATTGTGTAAATTAACAGTATCACAATTGACTAAAATTAGTCAATTGCTTTACAGTTTTCACTAGTTCTACTTAACTATAAGATACAATTTTGTTTAAATTAGAAAAATTTATATAATAATCTACATATTTTGTCTTATTTATGTAACTAAATTTAGTCAAAAATGGTATAATTAGAGTATACAGGAAGATTTCTAATAGTCTTTTAATAATACAATATAAAAGCTTATTCTAGGAGGATTTTAATAAAAGATGAACACAGTATTTGTAGTGAAAAATTGTGCATATCAATTTATGGTAGCGCCTGAAGAAGTTAAATTCGATTGGGTTAATAAAATATTAAATACAGAGAACATGGAATCTTTTCATCTAGACAAAGACTTGTATGTTTTAAACACAACTAATAAAGAACAAAAATTTACTTATCGCATTAGATTTGGAGAAAATATGAAAGAAATTGAAGGGGATTTTATGCTGGCGAAAAAAGAAAATAATTCATTTCTTCCTTTATCAGAGCAACTAGAAGATTTCATTATAGATAATGTGGAAATAACACGAATATAAAAGAACGAGGGTCAGGATATTCCATATCTTGACCCTTTTCTTTTCCCTAATTCCAAATAATGTTTTTTCAAATGTTTTTCATCTCGCTTCTTTGGTGTTTCAGTTTTGCCATGTGTCTAGTTAATCGTAAAGTATTTTCCCAAGAAGCAATTAATAACTGACTATCTTCTTCATTCAATTCTTCTAAAATTCTTGCCTCAATGGCTGCCAATGCATTATCTACATCCTCAACATTAATTATTTTCTTGAGTTCACTTTCAACAGATATTTCATTTTTTTTAGTTAGATCATAGTAACGTTTCTTATCTGTACGCCCAACTAGATAATCTATAGAAACATTAAAGAAGTCTGCAACTTTTTCTAAGTTAGCACCATTAGGAACTTTCTTTTTCCAACCATAAAGAGAATTTTTACCGAAATTTAATGTTTCTTCTAACTCAACAATAGAAATCCCTTGTTCCATACAAAGAATTTTTAATCTATCAAAGACAATCATTTTACTGTTCAAAATGGTATTACCTCCCTGCTGAACAATATTTATCAATATGTCATTCTCACATATTTCTCATTATTAATTTTAACATGCTCAATGATCGCATTATCAGGTGCTAGTTTCTTTTCAAATTCATTTTCTTTAAAAGTAATTACTTTAGTCGCTTTTCCCATTCTACCTATATAAACTTGACCACCTATGCTTTTTATAGGCTCTTCAAATTCCACATTTTTGTTATTATCCATCATTTATTCTCCCTTCGTATTGAATATTTTCCTCAAATTGTGCATTAACTTATTTTCTCGAAAAATTTTTGAAAATATTGAATAGGAAACTTATCTTCTAATCCATTGTCACTTCTAATTCCTACAACATACCAACCATCATCAACTACTTGAACATTTTTAAGTTTTAATTGTCCTTTTTTCAATTGATATTCAAACATTTTTATCAATCCCTCTCTATTGCACAATTTTTATCTTTTAAGAAATAACGATAACTTTATAACAAATAAATATACCTATAATACTTGCAGGTATAGAAATTAACCCTAATTTTAAAATAAAAGAATCATTCTTCTTTTTTTAAAATAAGCCCCTAGAAAGACCATAGCGACACCTAAAACAAAAAGTATCAAGCAACAAAAAATAGGTATTATCATTAACTCAATAACTCTCATAATTACTCCCTTTCCTATAAAACTTTTCATTCAAAATGTTCAGTGAAATTATTTACTTTCAATTGCTTGTTGATAGTGCATCAATTCATCTAATAATTTAGAAAACAAGTCCCTCAATTCTGCATAAATCATTCTCCTTTTATGGTTTTCATAACGTGGAGTATTATTGTGCAAAAGTAGTCTATCGCCCATTTCTTTTGCACATTTACACACTAACTGAACAATTTCGGGATCTTCTTTATAAGACACAATCACATCACACATTTTTTCAAAATTCGATTCTAAATTAACTCGATAATCAGAATTATTATTTACATTCATAATAAAATTTTTCGTAGATATAACCGATTCAAAATCTGCTGTTATTTGTTTCTTTATAATTTGAAGTCTTTTTCTTTGATCTATGAAATCTTTGATAAAATTAAACATCCATCCCACTCCTAGCATCATTGTTATTGAACAATATTTATCAAATCTTCATTATGTTCATCAATTATTTCTATTATCAGCTATATGTGTTTGGAGAATTTCATATCTATTTATAGCAATTTGTATTGTTTCTACTTCTCTTTCTATATCAGATTCATCTACATATTTAGGAATAACTTTGTCAATTGAATATACATCTAAATCAAAGAATTTATTGTTTTTTATATCTGCAAAACAAAATGTAAAATAAATAGGGATTTCAATTAAACTCCATCCTTTAATATTGAATCCAGAACCCTCTATATAAGTTAAGCAGTTTTGAAATCTAATGATTTCTTCGTTTAAAGAATTACTTATAGGTATTTCTTCGATATTTGAAATGACGCTTTGTATTAAATCCTTCAATAAAGCACTCCTAGTATTACTTAATAACTCATAAGCTATCTCCATTTTATTCAAATTAATTCCACCCTCTATCTAAACTATTTTCATTATTTACTGAACGAAATACTCATATTGTGCAGCTATTCCGTCTCTATTAGACCTAAGATTTGTAAATCATGGTCATCTGCATATTTTAGTAGAACATCACCCGAAATGCCCGATTCATCTATTAAACTTTCACTGTTCATGCTGTATTCCTTCATCAATGCCGCTGCATATGCCACACCTTGAATGAATCCGATTTTTCTTTCTTCTAACTCCACATTAATTCCACCTTTCCTACACAATTTTTATCAAATTAACATTTATGCTCATATACTTATTTAAAAAATCATTCAAGTGAAGCCTACTAAAGTGTTTTTCTTTTTCATTTTGCATCATAAAATTCATAATCAAAGCGAAAATACACTTATTTATTTCTAATTCCAAACTTGCTCTAAAATAGGCAGGGTCTACTTTGTCATTTTCTAGATAACCAATCAGTTGAGGTAAATTATGCATACCATCTGAAATATCTAAGATCGATAGTTTAGAAAAGTCTTTAGAAAATCTATCTGAACGTGCTATGAGTCGAATTTCTATTGAACCAAGAAATAAAAGTTCTAATGCGATAGCTTTAAGTTCGTGGTCAGATTTTTGAGTAACTTTTTTCTCTAAATCAAGTTCTGATATTACGTTCATAGCTTTAATTCTATTTTTCTGATAGTCTGAAATAACCTCACTAGGTTTCCTATTGAAAAATTTTAAACGTCCCATTAATTTGTCCTCCTTGAACCATATCCTCAAGTTGTTCAGTATGGATCTCTCAATTTTATATAAGAACCTTTAAAAGATAATATTTTTCCTTCATCTAAAGAACGATAGGATGCAGAACCATCATTACTATCAATATAAACGTGCTTTCCATTAGCTGTTGCTGGGTAAGATAAAAATTCAATGTTGTAAATTGTTCCATCATCATCTTGCCATTGTCCTTCTCCATAAATCCAATATTCAGGTGGATTGAATTTGATACCGTTAATCACCAATTCCATTTTATAATCTCCTTTTACTGAACAATTTTTATCAATTGTTAATAAGCTAAACCTCTACGAAAGGCATTATATAACCACAATCTCGACACGCATGAAGAGATATTTTTCTTGAATTAAAAGTTTGCATTGAACCAATGTCAGAGGTTATATTCTCTCTAAATGAAGGAAAAAGTCCGTCAGGGCTTCTGAGCAAACCTTCCATAATTCGTTCTCCTGAACATAACAAACATTTATGTTCAGGATTATGAACTAACAAGCTATCATACAAATCTAGTTGAACCTCTTGAACTTCTCCATTTTCTTCAAAAAGAAAAGTTTCACCTTCAAACACATCACCATTGTAGCCTTTAAAAATTCCAATCCTTCCATCAATCAATAAAAGCCTTTTGCCCTTATCCATTTTGCTGAAATGGCTCCGTAATTTGGACAAATGCTCTTCCCTTTCCCTTTTAGCTTTATTTCTCTTGAACATTAAGATACCTCCTATTTCGCATTTTACTCAAATTGTTCAGTAGTTCACTACGCTTTCATGCGTAACCAACATTTATAACACAATTTATTTTTGTGCTCTTCAGTATTTTTTCTAGCTGTCCATTCAATATCACAAAACTCACATTCATATTTTTCGTAAGGTGATTCTTCTAAAAGTTTATATGCTTTTTCCACCGTTTTATTTGAAAATCTCTTTTCACCTTTTTCATATTCTGAAACAACCCATTCGGCTTCACTGATCTCCATAAGTTCTATAGCGTGTTCCCCTTCATGATTGTTGTTTGAATGATTTTTTTCGTATTCATTATCAATCCTTAGTATTGCTCGTAATGCTTCATCAGGACTAATTTTTGTTTCTAGCATTTGTTTTAACACTTGGTTATATTTAAGATGTACCAATTTAATTTCGTCTTTCCTCAAATTACTTTTTTCTTTGTTTAAGGAGTCTTGTAATTTCTCGAAGTATTTATCTTTTAAATCATTATTAAGCTTTTCAACAATATAATCAGCTTCAGATAAAATCGCTCCTGGACTTTCTACTTCAATAAGTTCGTTTCTCAAGCCATTTAATTTCTCAATAATTTTCTCTTTCTCCATACCATCTACATCCCTTTCTCATACTGAATAATTTTTATCGATGCCTACACACCTTCTAGAATAGCGTTAGCTGTTCGTTCTTTGGATACTCAACTAAAATGGAGAACAGAAATATTATTCTACGATGTTTGGTTAACACTTCATCATCTGAAAACTTGGCGAGTTCTCGATTTAATTGATAAGTTAGTTCGTTGTATTCATTAATCATGTTTTGATCTGTACATTCTGTATATTCACCTGTAATTAATTTCACTGTTATACACCTTTCTTTAGCTGAACATTTTTTATCGATTAACCCTCAAAGTGTTTATTATTTTTTCTCTTATCAAAACCTATAGCTATATTCCAAATGAATACTGCAGGAACTTCATTTCTTATTTTCGAAACCCATATAGGCATCCTTTTATACTTTTCACCTTCATGCCACTTTTTTTCGGAAATAGCAACAATCCATTTTTTGCCCAAAAACAAAAATGCGTAAGAGGTAATCCATCCTTCTGAACCTTTAAACTTTCGTTTAATCATCCTTTCACCTTCCTGCACACTTTTTATCTTATGAGCAGTAACAAAAACGCTACTGCTTTATTTTTCTTTTGATAACTCTTTCTTTATATCGTTACCCTTTTCCCTATACCAAATTCTAAAAACAAGGATGTTAAACATAATAATTATTAGTAAGATTCCCATTAATAAGATGTTAATGATTAAATTAAAGTACAATTTCCCTGATAAATCTGGGAAATCAAATAATATCAATATTTCATCGAATTTCGAAATCACCAACATCATAAAAAACATAACTATGTTTGCTAACATTAACTCAAACTCTTTACTCATTAACACATCACCTTCTTACACATATTCAATTATTGTGCTTTCTCCTCAAGTTGTTTAATTAGATCCCCACGCCACTCACTATCAAATGTGTGCTCAATATATAATTCCAACACTTCATCATCTGGTAGGTTGGATATCTTATTAATTAATGCTCCTTGTTCCACTTCACATTCCAAAATGCATTCAACTATTTCTTGTCTTATCTTTAAAATATTTTTATGTAACATATCCTATTTACCTCCAATTTTTTCTCATAATGTGTAGTATTTAAAATAACGTCAATTGTTTTTCAAAAAATTCTTGTTGCCAAAATAATTCTAGCAATTTATTAATTGAAAATCGTTCGAAAATCTCCGTTTTAGCAAGTTTGTCAGAACATATAACTGTAATATGTGTTCTATTAGTTGGTGAACCAACCATACGTCCTGCTCCAGCTGCATAATCAACAGTTACATACAGCCTTTTATGAGTAAATGAAGGACTTGTTGCACCTATAATCCATTTGTTTACTCCTGCCTTATAAGATTCATATGATGTTGTATCGATAAATCCACGTTGGATATAACCACGAGAAATATTTTCAAATGACATTAACATTAACTCTTGCAATTGCCCTCTATTCAATAAATATCTCTCCTTTTGTTGCTGCACGTTTTTTATCATGTATTCAGATTAATCTGTTTTTTATATCTAAAATGAGATTTACGATTTAATACTTTGTGTTCTAACCAGTCATTATTCCAGTTAGCTTTTAAAGTAGCTGCAAGCTGTGCTTTAGGACTTGAATAATAACATTGGCAATGATTCAATATTTCTTCAACAGTGATCCATTTATTTGGGTAGCGCTGAAAATATTGCTTCACATCGTTAATCATCAATGTATAGTCACTTTGATAATCAAAATCTCCCATCTTATGACCACCAGTGATTTTATCGTGATAACCATCTTTAATATATTTACGAATATCCCCTGTTTGCCGATTTATTTTAGCAAACATGCCATAAGGTATTTCTGCATAGTGGTTATAACTAGTTTCTTTAATAACAATTAAACCAATTCCATAGTATTTTAAAAAATCTTGTACTAATCTAGAAAATCCACTTTTTTTCATAGGTACTGCAACAAATACATAATGCCCATGTCGTTTTGCTTCAACTGCTTGCTCAATTACTTTAAAATTAAGCATTTTTTTCATTTCTACAATAATGTTATGATTTCCAATAACTCCCACAACATCATAATGAAGTACTTCTGCATATACTTTCTCGCAACCTATTTTATCTAACAACAGTTGCTTTACTGGCTCAAATAGATCGGATTCTTTCACGTAATCACCCTCCTGGAGTTCTACCAAAAAACAATATCCATAATAAGTAAACCATGTTGACTAAATTTAGTCAAGAGTCATATATAAAAAGGTTAGCTCTATACCTAGAAAAAAGGTCCAACGAATAAAAATACGCACTAAAATAACAACCTGCACAGAGACGGAAACGTAACTAGAAATAAGTAAAGGCAGAGTGGAGCGTTTATCCAGTATCGCTCCGGCCCTGGATTCCTTTGCTTCTTTCTAATAAATCTAAGTGAGTAAGGTAACCTATTAATCTATCATGGCCAGCAATAGGTTCTATTTTAGTGACCAGTTCTTCAATAAGTTGTATCAATTGTTCCTTATAATCGCTCTTGCGAGCTTGTAATTCAAGAGCAAGGGTTTGAGTATACTTAATGAAAAGAGCTACTGTAGACCAACCTGTTTTTGCATTTCTGCCTACGCCTTTTACAGTTTTAATAATTTTTTTCGAGTTATTGAGTAATTTATTAAGTGTGCTTTGTGGCATATCTAATTTTTCGCAAAGTTCTTTTTGAGTATGCCAAATAAACGGCTCAGAATCGTTTTTTTCTGCCGTAATATATTTTATAATATCTGATTCCCATTCTTCTAAATGGCTGCGTACACGGTCACTACGCTCTTTTTTGTGCTTGTACCATCCGTTGGAATTGCCTAATTTAACATTAAACGAATTAGCTTGTGATACATATTGTTCGAGTAACTGCGTTACATAACATTTTTGGGCGCCTTTGTATTTCCCTGAATATGCGGATCTTACAGCACTATGCACTTCCTTGGCTTGGAGAGGGTAATCTAATCGAGAATTATATTCATCTAATAAGTCCATAGTTGAAGATTCTTCTTTACCTTCACTCATGCAAATTAAAGCCATCGTAAACATTGTGTTATTACGTCCTATTTGCCCTTTACCGCCTTTTATGTTCGTAGCATGTAGTAATGCATTGAACCAATCTGACAGACTTGCTTTCGCTTGTACACCGTCTGGCAAGTTCCCTGTGTGAATAACGGAAAAACTACGCCCTCTATCATCATCTTGACGCATTGACCAATTTTTCAATGTGTCGAAGCTGTATATTGCGCCATCATCTAGCCAAACAACATTTTGCGAATTTGGAATACGGAAAAAACCAAAATCATTACAATATAAATCAGCGTTCACTGATTGTAAGCTCATTTTGATATTTTGAGAGATTCGTTTTGCGATTTTTAGTAGTTTAAAATTATTTTTATTGGAAATATACATTGGTTTATCCAGCACGAAATAGACCTGATACCCTCGATTTGTCTTAATAATGAGTGTAGGTCTACCAATGCTATTGTCGATACAGGACATTAAAATGTCTTGAACAGAGTGTTGGTCTGTATCAATATCAACAACAAATGTATTAATTTGTGCAAGTTGTGTTTCTTCATGACCTTTCACAAAACGTTTTGTGTTGTCAGTGTAACCAAAACTACGGAAAACGTTAGGTGTCCAGTGCGTTAAACCTTCTACGTCCTCTAGGAGCGTTTCTAAAGACGTAATAACATATCCTTTCGCCCCTTCTGGCGTGAAATCAGCTTTAGAACGCACGGCAAATACAGCACCTTTCACATGCTGTTTATCAAATTCCATAGCTTTTCTTAACGCTGGTAATGAAGCTTTAGAAAATTTTGTTTTATATGTAGTTAATCCTGTCTTTGTTATTAAATTCAAAATTTCTTCGATTCTATTCTTTTCAACTCTAGCCAATTCTATTCTACTCATGGTTTCCGCCTCTTTTCGAGAACGAAAAAAGCATCTAATACAACCTGTGAAAAAGGAAGATTAGATGCTTTTATATGCTGAAGGATAAACTTTTTTTCAAAAAATCATTAAAAAATTCTGAAATAGTTGCTTTTATCCTGAAAACCATATAATATAATCTATATCAAACCAGTGGGACACACAAGGTTGGAGAATCGAGTCGAGCGGTATTAGGAATTGGCGTTCCTTTTACTTAGCTGTGAAGCTCGATTTTTTTTATGCTATTTTTCGTTCAGTTAATTTCGGTTCAGTTAATTGGTCTTATTTTACTCTATCATTTCAAGAAATGCAAAACTATAATTAGTAATTTTTGATAGTTATTTACTACTAATAGGTGCTATTATACAACAATACTTTGGTGTATGAAAGATTAATAGCCTTAAAAATTGAAAAATATACATCTTTTTTAAATATTGGTATTACTATTAATCCTTATTTTTATCAATTTTAGAAATAACTAGAAAATTAAAATGAACAAATTCCGTTAAATGGATTAGTTTATTGATTCTCGTTTTTTTAAATATCGATATAGTGTAGCGTTACTAATTTTGCACAATTCACAAATTTCTAAAATCGTGTATTCTTTACTATCATACATTTTTAGTGCAGTAGCTATTTTATTTTTATTAACTGGTGGTCTGCCACCATACCGCCCTCTAGCTCTTGCAGCTTTCAATCCAGCTGTAGTTCGTTCCACTAAAACATCACGTTCAAATTCAGCTAAACTAGCCATAATACGAAAAAAGAACTTACCGGTGGCTGTACTGGTGTCTATGTTTTCCTTTAGAGAAATGAAATTCACACCTAAACGCTCAAATTCTTCTGAGATTTCTATTAAATGTTTTGTATTTCTTCCTATTCGATCTAATTTCCATACAATTACTGTGTCACCTTCTCGCAACATATCGAACATTGAAAGTAATTCTGGACGTTTTTTATTTTTCCCACTTTCATATTCCTCGAAAATTTTAATACAATCAGCTTTTGTTAATGCATCTAATTGTAAGTTTAAAGTTTGGTCGTGTGTAGAAGCACGAGCATATCCAATATTCATATGTTTAACCACCTTAATATTTAGTTATGTAGTTGCATTAATGCAGTCAAATAAGTTATAGTTATTGTTAATTAGAAAAAGACTTGGTCATTTCGAAGGCTTACGTTTTACGTAAGTTACTATCTAGAAATGACGGGGTCTTTTTTGTTTTTTATACTAAACGGTAAGAATAGCAGGCATTTTTAAAGATTATTCGAAATAAATAGTAAAATTAATCCTACTGATATGGTTGCAACAGTCGTTGTAACACATCTCATTTTAGTAATTTTTTTGTTATAGTACTGAATAAGACCAATAGTTAAACCGTATATACACCCTGCCATTATTAGCGCATAAGCAAACAATATATTCAACGTAGTTAATTCGTTCAATCAAAACCCCTCTCCCTCATTTTAAATTTTCCGAAAACAAAAGGTATTCAGTCTAATAATTACAAAACTCATTATTTCAATTTACAATGTTATTTTGATTTTGTATACTTTTTTGTAATTAAGAATAACGTAAATATCATAAGAAAAAAATAAAAATCTTTTTTTCTCATAAACGGTCGTTTTTGTAATTCATTCATTGTGGAATATTGTACAAAAAAAATATTTGTACTATGATACAGACAAACTTAATATCAAGATGAATAAATTTAGTAAATATCGAAAGAAGGCGATTCTCATTAATACAGATACAAACATAACCGAATCAGATAAAGAGCTTTTGAAAATGTACTATAAATTCTACTTTTCGCTAGGTAGAGTTCCGACTCCAGCAGATTTAGATCGAAGTGACGAAATATATAACTCTGATGTTTTCCTTATTCGTTTCGGGACAATGAGCAATATCAGAAGGCTTACTGGTGTCCCTCAAATTAAAATAACAAAAGAAGATTTAATTACTAAAGAAGCAATCAAACAAGATTTAATAAGTATATATAAAGAATTTGGTCGAGTCACAAACCGACGTTTAAAAGAACTAAGTGAATACGAAATATCCTATATATATAAGTGCTTCGATACTAGAAAATTAAATGATATTTGGATGGAGATTGAAAAAGAATTAGAGAATGATAAAGACTAAATTTAGTCAATTATATTTTCAAGGATTTTACTGCTAAAATGTTAAAGACCACGCAAACAGCCTGGTCTTTTTTTATATTCAAATATGTTTTTATTATCCTAAAATTGTTCAGTAATGCAGCTTAATCTTTATAAAAGACATGGTAACTATCATGTCCTTTACTTGTCCCTTGCGCAAATACTACTTTCACCACATTTTTCTTATGTAAAAACCCGTTCAAATCCCAATTTGAACCATCAATAATTACATTCCCTTTGTCATTATAAAAAACTGCTAATTTCGTACCTTCTAAGTTTTCTTCATATGAATTTAATTTAATGTTTGATAACTCGGTTTTATTAGAATCATTTTTCATTTATTTTCCCCTTCCTAGCTGAACAATATTTATCTATTGATCAGCCAAATCTCCATCTTTAAATTGGACCGCATAATATTGCCCATCTATATCTTTTACGATGTGAGTATAATGAGAATCCGTAATATCTTCTATAATGGATAAATTGCCATTTTGATGTTCTTTATTTAATTGTGATAAATCACTTCTGTCACAACAAGTATCAAAAGAGGCCGTAAAATTATCAGTAATTAGATCATCCTCGTAGACATTAAAGCGCATTTCTTTGTCTATTTTATCTGCGAAACATCCAGAGTGAATACTTTTACTTATTAGTTCTATAGCTGCTTGCTTTCCCATGATTTTCAACTCCTTTTTTATCTAGTGTGCAATTTCCTCATATTGTGCTTAAATTTTAATTTTTAGGATTAAAGATGATTTTCTTTGATTGAGATGAAACAATTAATGTTAAATAATTAATATTATTCAAACTAATCAAATTAACTAATTCTTTAGGTGCAAAGGTAATAAAGGCTACCAGAAAGCTATAGTAATCGGTTAACCTAGATACTTTCCTTTGTTTTTCTATGTGAATATCTGTTGGACTTGTCATTAAGCAATCCGGCATTCCATATAATGCATCAGTTAAATGCCACATAACAGCATGATAAAACAAGAAATTCCCCTCTTTTGCTTTAACTACCCAATCATGTAGAATTTGCTGTATTCTTAATGATTCAGTAAGACTATTAACGATTAATTCGTTCAATTGTGAATCAAAAAGTTTTTCTAATTCAAAACGCAGATTTTGTCTAGCATGTGATTTTGTTTCTTGAGCAAATGCTTTCCAATATTGATTCTCTTTCAAATAATTTTCCCCTTTTGTTACGAATGTTCTTTGGTTTCCCATGTCAATTCACTCTTCTTTCTACATATTGTGCAGTAGTTATTGTTCATCACAAACAGGACATGTCGCTATCCTAAGTTTGGTATTTACTCGATTTAAACGTTCGATTTCCTCTCCAGCAGCCTGAAGAACCTCAAGAATGTCTACAATATCCCTATCATCCATTCTGGAAGCCATTTCACCTCTAAGTCTTTTTTCTAAATCTTCAATAGCCTGCATTTTTCTACATCCTTTCTGCACAATATGTTTCAAATAGTTACATTAAGGTGGATTAATATACATGCAATTCCACCATAGAAAGAGTAGGCTTGGAATGTTACAATTCCAAAATCGAGAGCTGTGCGCTTAGCAACCAATTTGATTTTTTTAAAGTAAAATTGATACATTAAGTTTAACGACGCTGCCCAAAAAGATAGAAACCATAGGAATCCATATGGGAAATCAGTAGAAATATCTAACCAACCTATTAAATCTCCAATCATTGATACAATTAGTATTGATGCGCAACTCAATAAAATAAAGCTAGATAAGCGACAAATTATATCCATTTAATTCACCTTCCTTACTGCACATTTTTTATCTGACACGATGCTCATATTATTCAGCAAGTACATTTAAACGATTTGAAAAATCGTACAATGACTACTGATCGTTTGGTTGAATTATATATTACGATTCAGCAAAGACGAAGTGAATAAAGACAAGCCCAAGTACTCAATTAATTTTGAGTCTGGGCTTTTTTCTTATACAGTTACGCCAAATTCAGACTCAAGTACAGCTATAAAACCTGTATCTTCTTCTTTCGCGCGGTCGATGTATAACTCGATGTATTCTTGATTGCTTGCGAACTTCTCGTCGTTTACTGACTCTCTAAGCTCATCATCCATGTAAGTCGCTAACACTGTTAAATCTAATTCTTTACCTTCTAATACCACGATTTGTTTAATCATATCTCATTCCTCCACTGTGTTTGTTTTGTACGTCATCCCTTGTTGTTAATATAATTGTACCCTAATTAGGGTACAATGTAAACCCCTTTTAGGGTATTTTTTAGAAGTTTTTAATTATTTTTCAAAATGCATTTTCATGAAATCTGTCGAGATGATCCATGTCCGACCAGATAAACGAATTAGACCTTCTGAAACCCATTGGTCAATCTGTTCCTGCCCCACTTTCGAAGGTTTCAAACGGTTTTTAATCATATCAAGAGAGACGTCATAACGCTCGGCAGCCTCACTTAATACCATATAGTTATTAATATCAGTCATTTTCTTTTTCCTCCAATTTAGTTATATACGGATCGTGATACTTCTTTTCGCCAGCTTTACGAGCAGAAATGGCTTGTGCAAGTGTCTCGTATGTACCTAAATAATGCAACTTCCCTTTAACAGTAATGGTTGAACGATATCGCTCCGCGCCACTTCTAGTTTTAATTAAACTGACACCTTTAACGCCAGTTTTATTGTCCTTTCGTGCTTTTCGTTTTAAATAGGGAATAATTACACCGTCAACATTCATCTCTGAGTGTAATGTTTTTTGAAGAGTTTTACCTGCATCTCGACGCTGGCATCCACATGATTTAATACTTCCGTTCTTTAATTTATCACTAGCAACATACGTAGTCTCTCCACAATCACATAAACACTCCCAAACTACTTTACGAGATTTGCGCTCGGGCGTCGGATTCAGCGCTTTTAATCGATTAAATTTACGTCCAGATAAATCCTCCATGTGTGCCATTATTCCACCATCGTTTTAACTTCATTTTGTGTTAATTCAACAACATCACCAGCTTTAATTGTCATGTAAGAACGACCTTTTTGAGTGCAGTTTACATCGTAAACTTTACCTTCTTCAAGAGTGAAGAAAATTGTCATAACGTTTTTAATAATTTTCATCCCCTTTGTTTGTTGTGTGCTTTGCTTATATTCATATAATACCCTAATCAAGGTACTATATAAACCCCTAATAGGGTATTTATTTAAATTTATTTTCAGACAACAAAAAAAGCAGACAATCACATGGACCATCCACTCTTTTTGAGATCTTAAAAAATTAAGCTACCAACTTAATGCGCATATCGAAGCGCAAGTAAATATTACCATTTAATTGGATATGTGACAAATGTATAAAAAGACACTCGGTGAGTGATTTAGATGAAAGGTAAAATCCCAGGTACTCAATTAATTTTGAGCCTGGGATTTTTTGTTTAAACTAGTTTTTTAATTGCCCGTTTCAATGAAGGTTTACGTGGCTTCTTAATCTTTATAGGCTTAATCCCAGTTTATCGAATAATTTAACTTGTAAAATCCATACCACTATCAAATGCTTCATGTGCTACATTATGAAACTGTGTTATATTCTCTTCAGTTTCTTCCTTTACTTTAACAACGACTTTTATAAATGCCTGGCTATCACCAAAACTATGTTCCGTGTAGCAATCTACAATATCAGCACAATCAGGAATATTGTCTATTGCCTTGCATATCATTTCCTTAACTTTTTCTTTATCCATAACCTCACCTACACCCTTCCATTTGAATTTCGTTACTCATATCATTCAGTAATCATCATTTCTTATAAATGTTTGAACAAAATAATTAGTATCTACATACCATTTATCTTCTAGTATCGAATTTATCAACTGTACACGACATTTTTCTTCCCCAACTTCGAGTAAGTTATAGTGCTTGTAAAACTCTAAATAAGGGAAGTTTTTATTATCATCACCAGCATATAAAAACGACTTTCCAATTTGTTTTTTTAATTCATCATAATTTATTATGACAACTTTATGATTGGTTGAATTATCTGTAACCAACGCTTTTCCGTTTCTGACTTTAACAGTTATTGTAGCCATCCATTTCCCTCCTTCTTACTGAACATTTTTTATCTAGTGTGCAGAAATTTCCTATTCTTCTTCAATAAGAATAATTTCAACTTTTGAAATACGTTTATCTTCATGAGTTCCGAAACTGCAATCTTTATATGTTGCGTATACATCATAGATACCATCTCCAAAACCTGATTGAAACACAGTAGCAATCACGTTTTGATATTGCCCAGCTCCAAGTTCATTGTCTGTAAGTTCACATACTTCCTCATACGAGTCATTATGAATTTGAGTCCATACAAGTCCCATTTCATTTACTTCCACTATAAATTGAGTTAACAGAGAGTGAATAACCTCTAACTCATTCTTATCATTTGTTTTGATGAAATTTACACTTGTATTTGAAATTTCCACCGCATAACCCTTGTCTTGTAAAAACTCGGTTGCTCTGTCCTTTAGAGCCCCCCAAAACTTCATACCTTCAGGTGAACACTCAGATTCTTTCTTCCAATGTTCTTCAATATAACAAGGGTCAATTATCATCAATTGCCCTGAATCTACTCCAACACGTCCAATAAGTTTTCTATCCATATATCATTCCTCCTAAATGTTTAATGTAAAATTTCCTCATAATGTGCAGTAGCTCATTATTCATTGTCACCCTTCGGTATTATATTCAGAGTTAATTCCAAGTCTAATGCGTCAATCAACTTTACTAATGTTTGAAATTGAGGTATTCTTGTTCCATTTTCCATACGAGAAATAATATTTTGTGTGACCCCTGATATCCTAGATAGTTCACGTTGAGATATACCTCGATGAATACGATAAGATCTAATTGTGCCTACCATTTCATTAATATAAAATTCTTCTAGATTATCGTTTTTTTCTTCGTTCTTCAAATCTTCATAGTCATACATTATTTTGAACTCCTTATTCAATACTAAAACTTCACATTGATAATAGACTAATTTTAGTCAACTATCACTTTTAGTTTCCCCATATTCCTCTTCTCGTTCACTACCGACTAAAATTAAAGTTTCCTCTTTGACAGGATACATCATAATATAACTCCTCCTAAATTTAAATTTATTTTACAAAAAGTATAACACTTTTATATCTGATAATCAATATAATATATCAGATAAACCATTCTTTTAAGTTTACCTTTTTAAATACTTTTCAACTGATTCACGGATTTCTACTTGATTCACAAATCCTTTTAATCCCTCTATTGTTGTTTCTAATTGTCTTTCTAACTCTAAACGCTGCGGATTTTCATCCTGTAGCGTAAAAACAAATTGCTCGATACAATCTTTAAATATATGAGAGCGTTTCACCTTATTACCTAGCTCAACTGCTATGTGTTCTAACTTTTCGTATGATTCAGTGCTTAAGGTCACTATTAAGGATTCTGTACCGCCTTTAGGGCGGCTTTTAAGCTCCGAAACACTTTTTTTAATCGGCCCATTGTAGACATCAAGTAAAAACTCTTCAATCATATTATCACGCTCACCATGAGCAATATATAATTTCAATTGTTCAAGTGTACCAGGCGCAACTGTAAATGAACGAGTTAAGCCTTTCGTGTATTCGACGGGTTGATTGCGATGTTTTTCAATAATACTATTTAATATTTCGCGCATAACAGCGGAACGATTAGAATTAAATCGCTTTACGATTTGGTCTATTTTTCCGATTGCCTTATCATCTAAATAAAAAAAGACACTTTCCTCTCCAACTGAATCTTCAGGTGGATTAATAACACCCTGGAAATCTGATTTCAAAAACTCTCTAATAAATTTCGAACGTCGAAAAGAAGGTACTAATGATGTAAATTCATCTAGTTGGCTTTTCTCTACATAAAATGGATATTGTTTCATCCAATCACCTCTATAATATTTGATATAATTATAACATAAATACACAAGAAAAACGAAAGACAAAAAAACCTGAACTTATTGAAGTTCAGGCAGCAAATTAGAAATTATAATATAAAAAGTTGTAATAATCATAACAAAAACCAATGGGAATGTCACACTATTTTATAATGGAAATATACCATTAATGAACATCTTTATTTTTTTTGCGTTCTTTTGAAATTTTCATCTTCTTCGCTTGTGCTTTTAAGGATAACCCTTTCACTCTATTCAACATGTTTTCATCAATTCGTTGCGGATAATAACCTAAGCGATCCACTAAAATATTTTCAATTACCCAGGCTTTTCTAGTCCAGTATTCATACATTTCACCAGCATCATTTTTTGTTTCCAAAAAAACATCATCAACCGTTAAGTGTTCAGATAAATTATTTATCGTATTTAATGTAACGAACGTGCTACTACGTTCAGCACGAATTAATTTTAACCCATATAATAAGTCATGCGTGTGGCACTTCTCCAATTCACTTAATGATTTTGTAGCATGGTCAAGAAAGAACGCATTTCTTATTTTTTGTTTCATCGTTCTTTTTCCATCTTGATTCCCTTCGCCTTGATAGCCGCAAAAATCACATTTATACTCTTTTAATTCTAAACCGCAATATGGGCAAGTACTCATAAATATACCTCCTAATAATACAAATTAAGTGTATGAACAAAACGTATTTTAGTATCGCTTGATTTTTTGAAAGGATAGGTGTGATTTTGAAATAAAGTCACAATGTTTATAAAAAAGATGCGCTGTTTAAAATAAAGTTGCGATGAAATAAGAAACTAAAAATCATAAAAATGCTGATTTAACAGGCTTCTTTGGAAATTTTGATTAAACTTTTTTATAAAAATCACTCATGTATTTGCAAAGAAATTCTTCATTTTGATTAATCTTTGTTTAAAATGAAAGACTTCTTAAAATTCAAATACTTTAAATAGCCAATCTATCAAAAATATCGTTCCTATAATAAGTGAAAAACTTAGCATTATGGTAAACGCAATCGTGACCGCCCAAAATTGTTCGGGTTGTACTTTATTCCATTTAATAAAAAATCCCCGTATTAACTTCACAATTTATCACGCTCTTTCTTTTTTGGTATACTACTTTTAATCAATCTTTATTTCAAAGCTACAATAGGAGCACTACTTGAGTGCTCCTATTCAATTTTTAGAAGTAGCCTTTTTCCTTTAATGAAACATATATTGTGCTATCCTCTGTCACAATAACATGGTCTAAGACTTCAATTCCTAACAGATATCCAACTTCTAAAAGTCTTTTAGTAACTTCGATATCTTCTGGGCTTTCAGTCGCTATACCAGACGGATGTTGGTGTGCGAAACAGATACTTGCAGCATTATTTAGAATCGCTGCTTTAAAGGACTCTCTTGGGTGTACGATTGAAGAATTTAATGAACCTGTACTCACTCTATGAACACCGATTACTTGGTTTTTTGTGTTTAGCATGATTGCAATGAATACCTCGTTTGCTTCGTTACCGATGAAATGATGTGCAACTTCAGCTAAATCTCGTGGACTGCGAATTGTGAAACTTGCATACTTGTTTTTTGTTTTACGTGTAACCTGTCTAATTGATACAACTTCTAACATTTTTTCAATCATAAAATTTCCCTCGCTTTTTATATTATTGATTTCTAATTTGTTACGAGCCTTTAAGATTGCTCGCTTTCTCTCTGTTTCCCATCCCTCACTTTCTAATATAATTATAACACTTTTATACGAGATAAACAATAGGTATACACGAAATAAATGTCATTTTTATTCTCTTTTTTAGGGTTTTATTATTGCGTTCTTAGTCTTTTTTCTTATATTTTTTCGGCTTTCCGCACCCTCGGAGCAGTTGAAGGGCTGCCATAATCTTGTGCCGAATGGCAGATTATTTTTGCCATTCGGGACAATCTTCTTGCTACATCACGCACAAAAATTGTCAACGTATCGCAACTGCATGAATACCTTGAAGGTTCAAGACTTCAACGAAGGCTTGAGCCTTCTAGGTATTCAGCAAAGGAGAATAAGAGTTGATGATTTTTAGCACTTAGGTAGTCTTTGAGAAGGGGTCGGGGCCCCACTCGAAGAATACCTTAGTGCGTCTGCGTTATGTGGCAGTTCTTCAGCTGCATACACCACCTTGCTGTCCAAAATAAAAAAGCGCAGTTGCCTGCGCTTTTTTTGTTCTTTTAATGTTTTTTATTTTTAAGCTTTTACGCTCCATTTGCCCTGTTAAGCGAAAGGCAGGAACCTACAACTTGTTACAGCTGTTTATCAGCTGTTATAAGTTGTGGTTATCGACTAGAGTAAGGGAAAAGTGGTGGCTTATAGCGAGTTACAGATGGTGTTTTTTCAGCTGTTACTCGCTGTGCCATGAGCCAGGCATGGTTGCTTTTTCATCCATCCTTAAAGGCATTTAAAACAGACATTTGCAACACGGAAACAATTAAGTAATTTCATCAAAGAGTCCAAAATCATAAAGGAAGTAATCTTGGGATTTCCGGCCATAAATATTCCCATAGTCCTCTTTTTTTATGTCTTTTATGAAATTTCATTTTGTTTAAAACCCTTTTTAAATAGCTTTATTACTCCGAAATTAAACATATTATCTTTCTTGCTCTTTTTGCGTATTTGTTTTTCCAACATGCTCTTGTCGTTCCAGATCTATTTCTTTTCCACTCTCCATACCAAGACTTCCATACAGCAAGTTTCGATCCTTTGTCATTAAAGATAACTTATAATGCAAGTTTGATTCATCATTGATTTCATAATATTTTTTAAGAAAATCCATATTACGTTTAGCAGTATCATATTCCTTGAATTGATAATAATTATCCTTTTTGAATTGAGATTTATCGTCAGAACTTTTATAAGCCTGGATTAAAGAATAACTACTTTTATAAATTGAAAAACAGTCTTTCATTTTTTCTAATTTAAATATTTCATCATCCAAAGCAATAAGCTGCTTTTCGAAGTTTTCTATTAAATTTTCTGCTTTAATTTCAACCTCATTTAATTCACCAAGTGTCATATTTTCTTTATACAACTTACTACTTAATTCATTTAAATAGTTAATGTTTTGCTTAGTTGCCCATTTCAGCAAACCTCTATTATTTTTAAATTTATCTTGTGATTTATCAATCCATTGCTTATCAATAATACTTTGTTTAATTGGAACAAAATCTTTATTCTCTATTCTGTATTTTATCGAGGATTCTAAGTAGTTTAAGCCTAGAGTTTTAGTTCTCATAAACTTGTTCGATTTTGGATTTTTAAAAGATAAATATTTCCCTATTTTAGATTCATAACCCTGTTTCCCCATTAACTCTATAAAGTCATCAAAAGAATTGGCCTTTAAAATATTATTATCAATTATTTCTTCTAGCTTTCCTTTAAAAGATTTTTTCTTAGCTCTTGCTACATATTCATTAAAAGTTAAACCTTTATTACGTCCACTCTCAATAATAGTTAAACCGTGATTTTCAGATACCCTGTCGTTTTCTTTTCTTAAATCATTAATGGTATGTTGCCTTTTGCTATCAAACATTTTCAAAGTTTCAAATTCAATAGAATTGAAAATAATGTGATTGTGGAGATTTTCTGTTTCAGTGTGCGTTATAACAACAAATTGGTGCTTTCCTTTCAAGTAATTTTCAGCTAATTCAACACCATACTGGTGAGCTTGTTCAGGCGTTAAATTATCATTGCTATCAAAAGACTGAATTATCATTCTTGCACTCATATCTTTGTTGCTATTTCTCTTCTCATTGTAATCATATAGAACACTTTTAAAATCTCGTTCAATCGTATCAACATCACATTCATAAGTAGTAACGAGATCCTCATTCGTTTTATAGTCTTGCATACTGTATTTTACTGCTGCTCTTAAACTTCTAACCTTTTGTATTTTAACGATAGACATAAGAATCAATCCTTAATTAATAAATTTCATATTCGTCTAAAATATCCTTCAGCTTGTACCAATCTTCATCATCAAAAACATTATCTAACTTCAGTAATTTCATTTTTAATTTCTGAGTAAATAAAAAGATTTTATTAGCAAATTCAATTAGCTTTTTTTCATCTAATTCAAAAAGGGTATTCCCATATAAATATTCCCAAACATAATTAGCAATTTCATTCTCTTGTACTGGTGAATTTTCAATAGCTTCACCAATATAAATACAGTCGTCTTTTATTTGTTCAAACACTTCCTCCAGCACTACTTTTTTTGGAACTTCAATTTCGTTTTGCTGTAATGCTTTAATCAAATTTTCTTTTTCCTTTATATTTAAACTATCGCTTGTATATTTCTTTTTTAAGTTAAGCAAACGATCATATTCTTTATTCATTAAATCGATAATCTTTTTTTGATTTATTCTTAAAAAATCAATATCATTATCTGAATAAAATCCATCTGTATTTATCCTACGAATTAAACTATTTAGATTCTTACCAATGTAATTAATTTCTCTAGTCAACTTTCTATAAACACTCATATCTACCTCTAATCTAAAATGACTTTTTGAGCTGTCAATTACGAAAGCCGCAACCGTTTTAAATCCTAATTCTTCAGCTTTATTTTCTATAAATTGTTTATCTTCTTTTGATATAGATATATTTAATTTTGTTTTAATTCTCCCCATTAATTAACAACTCCTTTTATTAAAATTCGAGCGAAGCGACAACAAATATATAGCTGTTTATTTTGAAAAAATAACAGCTATATATTTGTAAAGGTCGTAGGAATATCCTACCAAGTCAAAAACGTAGTTTTTGGGGAGTGGGCGCCCACTCCCGTAGCTTGCCTTTTCTCTAAAACACAAATTTCACTAAGGATAATAATACCATTTTTCTCTATTACATGGTATAATAAAGGAAAGAAATAGAAAAAGGTGGATGGTGACATGGTATCAGTAGATGAACATACGCAAGTTGCAATGGAGATAGTATCTCAGGGAACTAAATTATCTGAAGAATTAATATTAAAGGTGCTGCAATCCTTGAATAATCTAATTAGTAATGACAACGGTAATAAAATCCCTGCCATAACAAACAACAGCAAAGAAGGTAAACAAAAGATTAATGACTTAATAAAAAAGCACAAAGATGGTGTAATGTCATTAGATGATAACGTGGGCAAAGATCAATTAAAAGACTATCAAAAAGAATTTAAGAAGATGGGCGTTGACTTTTCAATTGTTAAAAACGATGAAAAAAGTTACTCATTTTTCTTCGCTTCCAGGGATGCTAATGTAATTGAAAAATCTTTGAAAAACATAATTGAGAAAAAGAATAATATTCTGGAGAATAAAAAGCCTTCAATATTCTCAATAAATGGGGTCAAAAAAATTGACACCGAATTAAAACAACAAGACCAAAATAAAGATAAAAAGCGTGATAAAGAACTAACTAGATAGTATTAAATCCCCCACAATAAAAACAAATTAAAACGATAGTTGACTTTTTCATCTATCGTTTTAGTTTAACAATTGCAAAGGTGGTATTCTTTATGAGTGAAAATGTTGATAAAACAGAACACATTGAAATTGTAAGTAGTTCAGATAGAGAATTGGCATATCAAAAACTCTGTGAATTCGAGAAAAATTACTGCGAAAGTATTTATCAAAAAGCTAATGGTTCTGTAGTATACAAAATAGAACCTTCTCTATTAGCAGAATTAGAAAACGTAAAAGAAAGTGATTTGAAAGAATTAGATTTTTCAACTGTAGAATACCCTTCTTATGAAAGATTATTTGAATCTAGGTACAAAGAAAAATTCTTAAAAAATGTAGCTGCTATCAGTTCTAAGCAACTGGAAAAAAAGTTAGGAAGGGAAACATTGGTACAAGCAATAAACAACGATAAAGAATTGAAATTCCCTGTAAACTTAAAAGAAGTCGATTTAGATAATGATGGTGTGCCAGATCGAATAGATATTGACGATTCTAGAAATAGTGTTCAAACTGTAGCTGATTTAAATATAATTAAAAATTCAACTAGTAAAGATACGAATAGAGATATCGAAAAAGAAAAAGAAAAGCAAAAAAATAATATGGAATTATAAAACAAAGGAGTGATTTTAAATGAGAATTGTAAGTTTTATTATCAGTACCTTAATTAAATTGTTAATGTTTACTATTTCACTTTCATTTGCATTATTTAAGTTTGTAGTCAGCATCATCCTAATGATTCTGTCTTTAGGTGCAATTTCTTCTTCAAGTTCAAAATATTGAACCTAGTTAATGAAGCATCATTCGAAAGGAGAATCATTAAATTTTGAACGAATTACAAACGACTATCTTATAGCCTCCTATCACATGATAGGAGGCTATAATTTTTAACAAACTGGAGTTAACAAACTTGCAGGAGCAAGTTTAGCCCTTAATGGGCAGGAAATTCGCTTGTATCCCCTTCTTTTATATTTTTTGAAGTTATATACCTAAAGATTCTTTTAAGCGCTTAAAACGGTTTATATGGCCTCTGAAGAGAGAGTTTTTAATTCGGAATCTTTGGCAAATACTAAGATTCTAACTATTCAACAAGTATTGTATAGACAATAAAAATACAGATAGTCTGTTAGACCATCTGCATGTTATAATTAACCAGTCATACTAAACATAATTTATTTCTCTCAACCATAGAATTATGTTCTGTAATTGCATCTTTTATTTGCTTCGCTATTGCTCGTACCATCTTTACAGGTACAGCGTTGCATATCATTTGTTGAATAGCTGATAATTTACCCTTGAAAATAAAATCATCTTTCACACTAAATAACCTTGCACATTCTCTTCCAGATAAAGTTCTATTTAGTTCAGGATGTGTAATTAATGATTTTCTAGGATTAGTAATTGTAATAGAAGGTTTGTCATTATTCAGCCGTTTGTATACTGAGCTATGCGTATCTCCTTTTAACATACTTTTAGGGAGTAAATGTATCGGTATATTTCTCCAGTTTCCGCCTTGTGGAACATGACTCATTCGTTGAATTGTATCGACTCTTGATTTCGAAAAATCAAGTTGATTGGGTATGTCATCATGCAAGCCTTCAAAAGCTTGAGCGACTGTTACATATTGACTTGGTAAATGTGTTGGCTTGGGTAAATCAATTTTCCCTATTTTAGAACCAATTACAATGGCTCTACTACGTTCTTGCGGATCTCCATATTCGGACGCTGTAAGTATACCTGACGATATATCAAAATCGGATAATTCATTCTTAATTTCTTCCATAAATCGTCCATTACAAGCAGTTAACAATTGAGGTACATTTTCAATGACAACTACTTGGCAATTCGGATTTGCATTTACAGAATCGAGATACTCTTTTAATAATTTATTTTTTGGGCTATCAAGTAATTTTTGTTCATCCTTTCTTTGATTAGCTTGTGATAAATCTTGGCATGGGGGGCCTGCAAACATTACAGATGCACCTACTTGACCAAAATAAGATTTATCAAAGTCTCTTATATCCCCCTGGTGTATTGTATTGCTATGATTGAAGCGATAAGTTTCAACAGCATCTTTGTCTAACTCTAAAGCAAAAGCCACTTCGTATCCTTCATCTATAAAAGCACTATCCATAATTCCACAACCACTAAATAAACTAATAGCAGTTAATGGAATATGTAGGTTGTGAATTGCTTTCTTGATGTAATTAACAGACTTTTTAGCGCACGACTCAGCCTGTTCCAATACGCTATCAAATAACGACAATTGTTGATATGAAGTTTGGCCAACAACTTTTTCTAGTTCATTCTTTGATAAAACTACATCGAAAGTCTTTTTAACATTAATTAAAGTTGTAATATCGATTATATTTTTCTTTTTAGAAATGAAACGATTAACCTTATTTTTAAGTGACGATATAACACCTTGTTTTTGTTCCTGATTTTCATAACCACTAACATGAATTTCATTTTCTAGTATTTCAATCTGAAGATAATCTGCGTCTTTAAAAACGGCTAGAGCTTTTTTATTACGAATATCTAAAACTGGTTTTTCTCCATTTTTCACAGCTCTTTTAGATACTTTATTAGAAGTAATTTCATCCGTTGGAACGATAACAATTTTTTTGTTCTTTTGGTCTACAATGTATTTAATGTGATTTCCAATTTCAAAATTTGTTTGCTGAAGTTCTGTATCTTGAATATATAAACCACGATTTGATTTTTTAGCTTTTCTTTTTTTTATCACTTGAACTACTCCTTTTTGCTTTTGGCAAAGCGCTAAATGTCCCACAAAAGGGAGAATTTTTCCCCTTTGGTTGCTGCAAGTTCACCAACGCAAACAGAGCGAAGCCAGGGTTAACAGCACAAAAAGTTTTTCTGCCTTC
>NZ_JBIWEY010000044.1:0-36249 GCF_044762775.1 Lysinibacillus sp. NPDC096418 | reverse complement strand
CACCACGGACACCCTTGCTCTTGGCTAACCTCTACTTCTGTCTTCGGGGTTCGGGACTTACACCCTATAGTTCATGTGCATGCCGGGCGCACCAAGAATAAGCAACCAACATTATATGTCGGTTGCTTATTTTAATGATAGATATAAAACAGCTAGAAATAGAGTTTGTGTCTAAACGAATCTTTGGCGATTCACCTAAAACTTTACCTACGAGTGACCGGATTATTTTAGTTAATTAATATGCATGTATACTAATTTATCCTTGCACGACCGTCAACCCTTCACTTGGTAACTTAAATTGATAATTCTCACTCGAAATAGCTGTAATGATGTTAGTTGGTTGAATCGTACTATCTACAAATTCAATACGTATTTCATTAGTAGCTTGATTTACAGCAACTGTTCCTTCAATACTTTGCCCATCGACTGTAAACGTTAATACCTCACCTACATCCACAGTAATACTATTAGAAGCTGTTAAAATCAATCCATTTTGAGTAAATGTTGCTGTATCAAGGCTAATTTCTGGAATAATCGTTACTTGCGCTGTGATTGCCGGGATCAATTCAGTAAATTCAAATGTCTCGGGATTTAAATAGGTTATCGCTTCATGTAAAGTGACCGTTACTTGATTATTATCGATTTCAAGTTGCTCTTCTGTCAGTGGATAATCTTGCCCTATTAGATTTTTAATCTCTTTGAAAATACTTGTATGATTAGTAATTTCATCATTAGGTACAGTAATCTGTTGACCCGATAACAAACTTTGCACAGCGAATACTTCTTGTAAACCATTAAGTGGCTGAACATTCATAAGCTTTTCTAATTTTTCCGCCATCTTGTTAAGATCTTCTTGTGATAAATTTGTATTTGCTAGTAAGATGTTCATATCTGTTAGAGAAGCAACCCGCTGAAATTCACCTGATTCCGCATTTGCCTTCATTTTTTCTGCATCTGCAATTGTAGTTGCAAATGCCTCTTTAACACTTCTAGGTATCCACTGTTTCGACTGTGGAATATCTTGCCCATTGTTCGAAATCGCTAAATCTTCACGTAAAATAGACTCTTCAAACTCTGCTAACTTCCACTTTGCCATTGAAATATAGTTTGCAAGACTTTCTGTTGATAGCTTCATTGTGCCATATTGTTTGGCAGCATCATAGACACGTTTTGCTACTATAAGCTTGTTGTAGGCTGTCAAAGCTTCTGAATTGGTTACATTTACTTTAGCGGCAGTACGCTCTGCTTCTTCTAGTACTTCACTAAACTTTGCTTTCACTTCTGCTGTCGTCCATTGGCGATGAATTGCAATTGTTGATCCGTCTACTGAAACCTCCACTAACCCTGATTTCGCCTCTACAATTGCCTGTTGTAGACGAATTAAATCCGTGTTAGTAAGGCCCGTATCAGTGCTACTTCCAGAGCTACTATCGCTACTAGAACCGTTATCTGTTGAACTATTGGATGATGGGGTATTATAAGGTACTTGTGTATTAGCAGCTGTTATAAAATTCGTTATTTGTCCAGGTTGAGCACCAATCATCCTGCGTAATTGTTCTAGAGGAACCGTAGCTCTAACATTCGTAATCCTCACTGATGGCTGTAGGCTAATATTAGCTTGAGGAGTACCTACGAGTAGATTGCCTATGCTTAAAGAACCTCCAATAATTACATTTGGTTTCATTTCGCTATCACCTTGTTGAGCTCCCTGTTGGTTTGCCTGCTCTTGTTGTTGCTTTATTTGTTCTAGTTTTTTCTTTAATTCATTCATTGTGGTTTGCATTTGCTGTTGCGTAGAGTTAGACAACAGTCCTTGCTGTTGTGACCGTTCCAAAAACACTTGCTGTTCCATTAACAATCCCTGCTGTTGATTAAGCAACTGAAGGAACAACTTTTGTAGGTCTTCAGGAGACCGAAGTATCAAATTATCAATCATTGCTGTTCCCGATACTTCAGTACTTTGCCCTAGATAGAAATCTGCTACACCTACACGAGGTGCATTAATTATAATCTGGATAGTAGGAAAAATAACTGCATATGGTATTGATCCATCCGAGTTGATAGTTGCTGATCCAGCAGCTGATACTCTTCCTAGCACACTACTATGAACGCTCAGAGTTAGCCCTCCCCCCTCTTCTGTTACAAAAAACTGTGTTGCTACATTTGTAAGTGAAGCTGTGACGATAGGAGCTCTCTCTTGGATAATCAACTCACCTTTTACCTCTACCTGATTGATTGCGACATTTGTTTTTGCTCGATCTGTCAACACAACATTTTCAGTGATGATCATATTTTTCAGTTCAACAAAATCTGCATTGACTGTAATGTTGCCAGTAAATATTGAATTACCACCATCTAATGTAATATTGGCGCCTTGTTGCCCAGATGTATTCAATTCAATAAATACTAGATCTGCAATTTCGCCTTCTACAAAGATCACGTCAATACGTGCACCTTCTAATGCAGCAGCATTTCTTTCATTTAGCATTGCTTGAACATTTGCACCAATTGTCCATTCCTGATCTTCGGCTTTCACTTTGTCTTTTTTGATTTCTTCTATCGTCAAAGTCTCTAATACTATTTCAGCGCTTGCCTTCTCCTTTTCGGGTTGATCTGATTGAATTGCCTGCACTGCCCTTTCAGCTCTGACGATAAATGAAGCCAGTTGCCCCCTTGCCACAAAATTCTCTCCACCAAACGTCGTCGCTGTTGTACCTGTTGTAATGCCATATTCAAACAATGTACTAATCGCCTCTTTATAGTCACTGTGTAGATCTGTAAATGGTAATTCTACAGATGCAGAACCTTCTAGACTAAGTGCACGTGTAATTATTTTCGCCATATGATTGCGCTTAATCGATTCATTCGGACGGAAAGTGCCATCAGCATATCCATCTATTATGCCTGCCTGTTTGAGTGTAGCAATTGCCCCTGCATATTCATTTTGTGGCGATACATCTCGAAATCCAGCATTAGCGACATTTCCTGTATCTAATCCTAAAATTCCTACGATCATTTTGGCAGCTTGTCCACGTGTCACTTGCTTTTCAGGTGCAAAAGTTCCGTCCGCGTAGCCTTTAATAATGCCACGGCTTGCTAAGTCCATAATGGCTGCATAATGACTATTACTCTCCAACACATCCGAAAATTTTGGCGTTGCTGCCTCCGCTACTATGTCCATTCCTGTAGGTACAACACATGTTGCAGCTACTACCGCTGCTACTGTAGAAATAAATAGCTTTTTTTTCACCATGTTTCTCTCCTCCGTAATTATCTTTACTAATATTTCATCCACATATTAAACTACGAAGGTTAAAATTAGGTTAAATTATTAAAATATTTAAAAATCTATTTTCACCAAGATCCACGTCCTCCTCAGCTTACTTCCACTTTTATGGATCCTTAAGATAGCCATCAAATGGACATTCATAGCTTATTTGATGGCAACGGTCAGTAGGTTATAAATGCACGTAATCATGGCCATCCTCAACATCAAAAAAGCGACCACACAACCTGTAGCGGTTGTATGGTCGCATAAAAATCGGAAATGGAAGTGGACAGATCTCTCGCCTCCACCTCTCAATCCCCGAAGATGTGTTGTTTTCTTGAACGTAACGGCAGGTCTCCTGGCTCGTGCCTTTAGCCAAATGATTGCCTTCCCGTTTTTCACAGTGGCTTTTTGATCATTTGTCAACACTCACAGTTGCGGGGACAGCTCCGGCTTTAGATGACTCTATTTCCGAATTCCCTATTAAACCATAATGGTACCGCTTGTTCAAAATACTATATATTATGTTTAAATTCCTAAACAAATCTTACATACTGTGTTTGGTTTTTCAAATAGAAGATTCGCACTTTGAAACTTACAAGCCTCTACTTTTGTTCGTCAATGGTCTAGGAACCCTCAGTTATACACAATTTTTCAAAATTTCTAGTGAAAATATTTTGTGCCTGTTCTTCTTTTCCCGAGTGTACCCCAAGTAATATGACAGTACATGGGCCTGCTGTTTTGGTAATATCTAGTGAGCACTCTACTTTATTATCACCAAATAATCGTGAAAACTCAACTTGAAGTCCTTTGGATCCAACTGGCCAAACTTGCTGCACAATTTCCTCTTGCCAAGCGTCAAAAATTGGTTGCAACTGGGCAACATTTTCAGGCTGCTCTAGCACCTCATTACCGACAAGGGGTAGCCCATATGTGTACCAAATAAGTTTATTATGTTCATATTCGGTACGCTTTTGTACCTCACCAAGCATCGTAATCGATAAGCCGGATTGCAATGTCGGCATATTTGACTCAGAGGAACCATCTACACGTGGACGCACAAGACCTATTTCATCAAATACCTGTTCAATCCCTGCCACGTAGCGATTCCATGCATCATCTCCTGAAAAATTCGCAAGTAAAATATGTGTAGGAATAGCATTTGCAGCAAGTTGCTCTAAAAATGTAACACGCGCAGTTAAATACGCAGTCAATTTGTCAGACGCACTCACAATATCTTGTGGTTTTTCACCAATGGCCGCGGCATTATCTGTTGTTGCAATCAACCCACCAATTTTCACAGCATTTCTCAATGTGCCCGCCCTTCTTTTCGTACAAACACTTTCGAAATAACTGGCATCACTACAGCGACAATCACTAAGTTAATAAGTGTTGCCATGAACAGACCGGGTAATGCCCCCCAGAAAAATGCCGGGCTAATGATGAAGTAAAATGGCAGTGGGGCAATGATCCCATTTAAAATAAGTGCTACTGGCCATTTCCAAAAGTTCAATCCTTTTTTATGCATAATACCAAATAGCCAAACTACTACAAACATTTCCGCTGCAATAATAAGATGCAAAGGCCCAAGTGGGAATCCTGATGTTAGTGCTGTAATAAAATGACCTATCATACCCGCAACGCCCGCTAACATAGGTGATAAGAACGCTACACTTAAAAAAGCAGGTGCAGAGTCTAGTGCCGCAGTTGATACAAAAGATGGTACTTTAATGACTGCGCCAATAGCACAAATTGCTGCTATCATAGCTGTTAGCGTCAAGTTCGTTAATTTTTGTCTATCCATATCCATTTCCTCTTTTCTATCTATTTTATAGTCTCGCCGATACCATACCAAATACGAACCACTTGCTTTGCTTCCGCAAATAACGCCTGGTACAACCGACCACACGTATCACGTAGCATCCTCGCTTGTTTTTCCATTGGTACAACGCCACGTCCCATATCCGTCACAATTATATACAGCGTACATTTTTCTTCAAGAGCCTTTAGTCGTGTTAAAACATTTGCGACAAGTACCTCATCGTCTTCTAAGTTTTGTGTTATGAGCCATTTGTCTAAGTTTTTTATTACCAACACTTTGTAAGATGGGATGTTTTCTGGTATAAAGCCATCTGCGAGAAAAACATCTTGGCCTTCAAGCTTTCTCATTACATAGTCGGTTTTCCCGTTATAGGCGCCACCGATAAAGACATGCATCTCGCCCCCTCCTTCCAAGCTTCTTGTGAGAAGGTTAATGTAAACATTACATGATGTGGTACATCGTATGACCAAAAAGTTTTTTCCTCTGGTGCAAAACGAACTAATAATGCACGAATTACACCACCATGTAGAACTAGTACATAGTCTTGTTCATCTTTTGGTAAGGTTAGAAACCCTTCAACAACTCGGGCACAAAACATATCAAAACCTTCTCCGTTTGGTGGGATATGTTCGACCGGATTATCTAACCATGCACAATAACGCTCGTCTGATTTTAATTCATCATATGTTTTGCCTTCGAAATCACCAAAATTCGTTTCCCGAAAAAGAGCTTCACTTATGTAGGTTGCATTTGGAAAATAACTTTCGGCTGTTTGCTGGCAGCGCAATAAATCACTACCATATACTTTAGTCACATTTTGATCCACCTTTTGAAGTACGAATCCATCCACTAAAGGTGAATCCGTCCAGCCAAGATAACGCTTTTCAAGGTTTTCTTTCGTTGGCGCATGTCGCATTAGACGAACACTAACAATGTCACCCATAATACGACCTCCATTCCTTCAATCGAAGCGCCGAGTAAATCACCCGAGACACCACCAAAATTCCGTAATGTAAAGTGACGAAACACCAAAAGTGCAATAGCTAAAACAGCTAACAAAACAATTGGCACAAATAAACTACCAGTCACAAAACCTACGCCACTAATCGCTAGTATGAGTGTCACAATCATTAGCGCTACTAGTACCCCTGATTTTATATGCGTTTTAAAAAAGTACGCAAGTCCCTTCTCCTTTGAACACTTCAAGGACATAAAGTAAAAACTCATGCCCACCCTTGTGATGAGCGGAATAAATATCAATGTCCATAACGCAAGCTTTTCCTGCACGAACAGTTCATGGAGAACCACAAATTTTCCAAGCACTAAAAATAGCACTGACATGACGCCAAATGCTCCTACCCGTGGATCATCTAAAATTTCAAGTCGCTTCTCTCGGTCCCGATATGAAAAATAAGCATCCCCCATATCGATAAATCCATCCAGATGGAGACCACCCGTAAAGAGCGCAAATAATCCTATGATGACAAAAGTAAGCAGGACTTCGCTACTTGCTGTCCATTCCGTTAAACCATAAATACTTGCAGCCACAAGGCTTCCCATGATGGCACCCACCCATGGTAAAAAGGCAAACATACCAGTGATGGTGGATTTCGTCAACGGAATTTCTTTATGTACAGGCAAAACTGTAAAAAACTGAAATGCGAGTAATACGCTATACCAACTATTTTTCAACGCCTTGCCTTCTTTCTTGTTTATTGGTAACTATCGAAAATTTTTATACATCCTTACAAATAAAATCATAGTAGGGTTGAGCAACTTTCTCCTCATGTTGAGCGACTTAGCCCCGAACTTGAGCGACCTTCTCACCAGGTTGAGCGACTCAGCACCGAACTTGAGCGATTTTCTCTTCATGTTGAGCGGCTCAGCACTGAACTTGAGCGATCTTCTCTTCATGTTGAGCGACTCACTCCCTACCTCGAGTGACCCGCACCACTTTAACAACCCAGCCAATTCATTTCCATTTTTTCACGACACCATAATCCATTTCATATGCAGTGTTAGCGACTGAAACAAACCATTGATGCAGTTCCCCGAGCATTTGTCGATATAGTTCGACCTCCTCACTCGTATAAGAAGGCTCATCAAATAATTCATTGGATACGACAAAAAGCGTCACCTTTTTTTTCAGTAACGTCACTACCGATTCTTTCATCACTCGTAGCTTTTCCTTTAAGCAACCAGGCTTTCCTACACATGGCGTTCCAGAGTCGAAACCTTCATAAAATGCATTGGTTAGCCATGTTGTCACACAATCCCATAGGGCAACATCGCCTGCAGCCAACTCACTAAAGGCTAAATCCACACGATAAGGTGCTTCGATTGTGTGCCATGACACCTCCTGTGCTAAACGATCCGCTTGATGCCGTATAATCCGTTTTTCCATTTCATTGTCTGTTGCCACGCCAGACGCAACATAAACGAGCCGTTTTTGTTTGAACGGCTCGTTTTGATATTGGGCTACGGCAGCTTGTTCAGCAAAATAAGATTTGCCGCTACGTACCCCACCCGTTATAAAAATAAGTGGCATGCACTAACGCCTCCTTATTGTAAATGCAACGTACTGCCGATTTCTTTTACTCGCCATTGATCGTTTTCTACATCTACAATTGTGACACTTGTGTCTTCAATTATTGGTGGTGCCCATAGTTGTTTAATACTTCTACCTAAAATGGCATTCACGATACATTTAATCGTTACACCATGGGACACTAGTAGAATTTTATCATCCGGATATTGATTAGCAATATTTTTCAGGGCATACATCGCGCGCTCAGTGACTGTACCAAAGCTTTCTGTATGAGTGGCAATAAATTGTGCAGGAAAATCAGTATACACTTCATACTCGTACCGATCATGCTGTCGTACTTCATCAATTGTTCTACCTTGCCAATTACCTAGATTAATTTCACGCAAATCATCTACATAGTGAATTGGCAAGTTTTTATCGTGAACTAAATAAGATAAAGTTTCCTTTGCACGCTCACTTGAACTACAGAAAGCCGCTGCAAATTTTACACTCTTTAAATGTTCACCTAATTTTTTTGCATGCATAATACCATCAGATGTTAGTTGTGAATCAAGCCACCCCTGTAACCTCTGTTCTTTATTCCATACAGTCTCCCCATGTCTAACAAGATAAAACATTGTCATTTATCTCACCCTTGCTTTTTTTGTATTAAACCATTCCTCTAAACAGCCATGTAAACGCGACATTGTTGTAATATCCTTCATCCCCACACGGAACCATTTTCCGTCAAGCCCTTTAAAATTCTTTGTATGACGTAACACGACACCTTTTGCTAAACAATACGTAAAAAAATCATCTGGATCATTTGACTGTGGTAATGAAAAGCATACGTAATTCGTTACACTGTTTGTAACTTGACAACCATGCAGTGTTAAAAATTCTTGTAACCATTGTCGTTGTATAGTCGCATGCGCTATTGCATTAGTACAATAATCTTTTTCATCCAAACAGCCTGCACCTAATACTAATGCAAGTGCATTTAGATTCCAATGTGGTAACATTTCTTTAAGTGTTGCCACAATTTCTGGACTTGAAACCAAATAACCTAGGCGTAGTCCAGGTATAGCGTACATCTTTGTCATTGAACGAACGACAATAACATGTGGATTCTCTGCCACGCTGCCTATCAGCGAAAAATCTTCGCTGACCCAATCTATAAACGCTTCGTCAAAAATAAGCTCACACTGAACCTTTGCTCCATGCGCAATTAGTTGCATCAACTCCCTCTTTTGGGGCAGTACACCAGTCGGATTATTAGGTGTACAAATAATTAATGCATCTGCATCCATCATTTCCGAAAATAAACGATCCATCGGCAAAGCATATTGCATAACATCTTCAACTACAACAGATACAACTTCCGCATTTGCAGCTTTTAACGTTCGTTCATATTCAGCAAATGTTGGATGTATGACAATCACTCGTTTATTTTCATAACGTCTTGCCAGTACGCTAAATAATTCAGATGCACCATTTCCAAGTAACACTGTATTTTTAGATACCCCATGAAAAGTAGCTACTTTCGATAGAAATGGTTCCCCATCCGGATCAGGATAACGCTGAATTAACGGATAAAAAGTACGCCATCGTGCCTCTACAAATGGAGGAGGACCTGCACTATTGACATTTTCACTAAAATCATACACTTCTGTTGGCATAACCAGCCCAAGCTGGCCATACACATTTTGTGGATTGGCTCCATGATTAGGCAACTGCAAGAATAAACACCTCCACCGCTATCATTACGAGCATAAAGAGTAACGTCGCAATACGCATATGTATAACCGTTTTTGCAATATGCTCTTTCGTTAAGGGAACTAATTTCTCCCCCATTGTCGCTCGAAAAGATTCAATACCTTGATATGAATTTTTACCGCCAAGCTGTACTCCTAATTGAACAGCTGTTGCGGCTTCTAAATAACCGCTATTCGGACTTGGATGTTTTTTCGCGTCTTTCAGCCAACGTTTAAAACGCCCACCGAGCGACACACTTGTTTCATTTTTTGTACCGAGCACCATTAATAACCCCGTTATACGACTTGGAACAAAATTCAACACATCATCAAACTTTGCCGCGAACATGCCAAAGTCTTGATATTTTTCATTTTTATAGCCAATCATCGAGTCTAATGTGTTGACCGCCTTATACCCCCATAAACCAATTGCGCCAAATAAAAACGCATAAAATAAAGGAGCTGTTACACCGTCGCTCGTATTTTCTGATACAGTTTCTACGACACCACGTACAATTTCATCTTCGTCTAGCTTTTCAGTATCTCGCCCGACAATCCACGATAGCTTCACACGTGCCTCTGCAAAATCACCTTTTGCAAGCGGTTCGTACACAGCCATCGCTGCCTCCTTTAGACTACGTTGTGCCAAACCTATACCAATTAATAATCCTTCCACAACAACGCCAAATATAAAGCTAACATTATAACTAATAAGTAAAATTGCTGTCACGACAAACATGGTTGTTCCTACAACTGCCAGTGCCATAATCAAGCCTCGCGTTTTACGCATTCTTCCTTTATTCCATAACTCAGTCTGTGATTCAATCAGTTTACCAATCCAACGAACTGGATGGGGCAATTTTGGGGGATCCCCTACAATTAGATCAAATACTAGCCCAATGATACAGGCGATCATCATTGCTATCATAGTGGATTCTCCTCTTTATCTTTTTTATATTTTTGAATCGCTTCACGCATTGTTTCATAAACGCCGTGACCAATAACTTTGCCAAGCATAGTAATCGGACCCGCGTATTGATGATAGTCTCCCTCTTCAGTGGACGCAATTAATAAACTATCTGTTGATGTGCCAGTTGCTTGCGTACCTGTAGTCGGATCTAGGATTTCTTCGTCAAATAGTGCCTTAACCTTCGCCTCAGTTGTTGAAATCATCGCCTGAAATAATGCCTCATCAGACAATTTTCCATTAATCAGCACCCAAGTGTTAATTGTACCAGCATGATACTGCTCCTGACGATGGAACGAACGTGTAATATCAACAGCATTTCCAAGACCTGCTGTAATCATTACCACAATCCGATTGCCTTCATAGTCAAACTCTCGAACAGTTGCATAACGCGCAAACACCGCAGTCATCATCGCAACCGTATTAGATGGATGAAAGCCCTCCCCTTCTAAAAAGCGTTCTAATTCTTCATGAGGATACCGCTCATCGTATTGATAAGATACCGATCGATTAACAAAATTACTGTAATAACCAAAACCAGGATTATGCATTGCTGATGATACTACTTTTAATGGCTTTTCCATCTGTAAGGCTACATATTGGTCCGTAATTTTGACATGTTCCTTTTGAAGCACAACCATTATTTCGCCCTCCCAAAACAAAAAAACAAATTCCTGCCTAACAGAATTTGTCTCGTTCATATAATTATGTAAATACATGGTTTACTTGAACTCGTGAATTCTTTTCAAGCAATATAGGAATAAAACTATTATTATTTAAATATTCTTTTATTCAAAATTGTAACATAACTTTAGCGTAAAAAACAATATTATTCAGATAGAAACACCTACTTTTATACTAACCGCATAACATTTTTAGGATATTATCACTATTCGAATCTATCCTCACTATATAAATAGGAGATATCTTTTCTATTAAGACACCTCCTTAATCTTACTGTTGCTTCGATTTCAAATTTTTAAAACGAACAACTGATCCAGCGATGATAAATACCCAACCAATGCCGATATAAACAAACTTCATCGTTTTAGTAGATGCTGGCAGTACATCCATAATCGTTAAACATACAAATAATATACCGATTACCGAAAGACCCATGCCAAATGCTAATTTATTCACTTTTGTTCCCCCTAACTCTCTGCCCTCGATTCTACCTTATTCTAGCGAAAAAGAAAACACTAATCCAACCGAGGATGGCTGAATTAGTGTTCTTTGTCTATGCATTTACAGGTGCAAAAAACTCTCCATAAAGCGCTTGTAAAATTTGGTTTTCGAATTTTTGTAATACACCAAATACTAAGCTAACTTCTGATGACCCTTGGTTAATCATTTCAATATTTGCACCAGTTCTTGAAATAGCAGTTGCTGCACGTGCAGCAAGACCAGTGTTATTACGCATACCCTCTCCTACAATCACAATCATCGAGAAGCCATGGCGCATCTGTACATCATCCGCATGTAATTCATTTTTCACACGAGACACAATTCGTTCTTCAATTTCTGGTGTTAGTTGATTTGAACGCATTATTACTGAAATATCGTCTAATCCTGATGGAGTATGTTCATAGGAAATGTTTTCATCTTCTAAAATATGCAATAGCTTACGTCCAAAACCAACTTCACGGTTCATCAAATACTTTGAAACATATAAAGTTGAAAATCCACTATCAGCAGAAATCCCAGTCACTGGACGACCTGATGTTAAGCGAGTTGGCACGATACGTGTACCAGGAGCAGAAGGATTATTTGTATTCTTAATGTTAACCGGCACCCCAATCTTGTAAACAGGCATTAAAGCTTCGTCATGGAAGACAGAAAAACCTGCATATGATAATTCGCGCATTTCGCGATATGTGATTTCTTTAATTTCCACTGGATCATTCACAACTTTTGGATTTGCAGAGAATACACAGTCTACATCTGTAAAGTTTTCGTATAACTCGGCTTCTACAGCTGCCGCTAAAATGGAGCCTGTAATATCTGAGCCCCCACGGTCAAATGTGCGTAATACGCCTGCTTTTGTATAGCCAAAGAAACCAGGGAAGACAATGATTTCTTCTGAATTTTTTAGAGAAGCTAAATTTTCATAAGCTTCAGGCAATGCAAAAGTTCGCTCCGGTAAGTCATTTACAACTAAACCTTCTTTTGGACTTACATAACGTGCTGGCATGCCAATTGAGTTAAAGTATACAGCGATTAGCTTCGCGTTATTGTCTTCTCCAGATGCCTTTAGACTATCTACGAATAGTTCTCTATTTGATTTATCACCTTGCACGCGTTCACGTAAATCGTCTGCGATCACATCACAAATTGTATTATCTAAATTTAACTCATCAGTAATAGACTTGTATCGATTTACGACTATTTGTACTTTAGATTCTATGTCCTCATTATTAAGAGCTGTCTCTGCTAAATCAATGAGTAAATCTGTTACTTTAATATCGTCGCTTGAGCGTTTTCCTGGTGCTGATACAGCTACGATTTTACGTGCCGGATTTGCTTTTACAATCCCCGCCACTTTTTGAATTTGTTCTGCACTTGCTACTGATGTTCCACCAAATTTACATACGATCATGTTCATCAAATCCTAACTTTTTAAAATGAGTGTATTTCCCGAAAAAACAATTGATTGTACACAGTGTACAAATTATCATTCTCTACGTCAATACAATTTCAAAAATTCAAGCAATTTAATTTTTAATAATGGGAAATATTCGCACCATTTTGTTTATTATACGGATTTCATGTGAAATAGTTAAGGTTTTTATTATTTTTTTTCATTCCTCTCACATAATCGGGAGAATCTTTGTTTGAAACAGCTTTCTAGTCCATCATCGTAACTTGAATTTGATTTTCGCGCTGGCTGTGCGCTTTCCCGGGAGTGTATGATGAACTGCTTCACTCACAAACTCACTCCAGGGTCTCGGGCCAACAAGAAGTTGGTCACGAAAGCGCCCAGCCTTCACTTTAATCCACCAGCATTTTAATATTGTTCTACGCTTTAACCAAATGTCATCCCCGATTTTTGGTGCTGACCAAACTGCTTTCTAAAAAATAGTTTTCAAACTGCAAGGAGAGAAACAAGTCTACTTCACTTGCTTTCTATCACAAAATGCTTTGCAACAACTTTTCAATTGCTTTTTGTTCACGTTTTGAAAGTTCTTGCCCCTGACTTTCTTCTATATAAATAAGTAAACGCTTACTTTCATTAGTATACGCTGAAAAAATCGGGGTGTTTGTGCTATTGACAACATTCACCTTCGTCGACTCATTTGCAAAATAGACCGCTCCATGCACCCATATATCCATCCCATGATGACGTAAAAATTGATGTAATCGATACGCATGTGTAGATACTTGCTTGACTGGATTATAAAAGGTTGACTCACCAGACCTGCGCTTAATTTGATGCAACCTCTGATCATCTGCATTCCCTTTTATCACACCAGCGTAATTTTTCACCTCTACAACAAATACACCACTTGGTCCTACTACAATCGTATCTAATTGACTTTCCTTACGCCCACTCACAACAAGCACATCTGGAAATACTGAGTAAGTATTTGGCAGCTTAGCTAGAATACGTAGTACCTTATCCTCACCTACTAGTCCGGCTTTAACCTTCCCATACTGATTTTTCAATGTGAATTGACGACACATATATAAAGCAACAAATGCCGCAGCCATGATTGTCCATACTACTTGCTCCCACTTCCATTGAATGTACACGACGAGTAAAACACCTATGAGTGAACCAAATCGATGCAAAAATCGTCTCCTTGTTATTTTTTTTATTTCTTTTTCTAGTTGTCTTTCATGCTGATAAATTTTTGCCATCTTCTTAGCCTCAAAAAAAAGATTGATTGGCGATGCAATCAACCTTTTTTACACTTTCCATTTTAATTTGTATTGGCAAAAACAAACGCCAGTTTTCCATCTTCTAACTTGAGTTTTGCCTTGCCCTTTTTCCCACTTTTCCAAGTAAAACGTATTTCACGGGTTTCTTTTCCAAGCAATAGCTTTTTCGCATCGTTCGGTGTGATTTTGCCCTTCATAATAACCTTGGCGATGAAAAACTTACAGCCTTTATTCGAACAACTATACCCTTTAAACCCTTCAATCACATCGCCACTACATTCAAGACAGCGTCCCACCTTAACGACTTCTTTTTCTGCTACAGCCATCTCTAACGCCTTCATACTTGCTGTCGTTTCATCAATATAAGCAAGCATTTCCTGATAAAATGCTACTGAAGATAAGGTGCCATCGACAATGTCCTTTAGCTTTTTACTCCAGACAGCCGTTAGTACTGGCGAAACAACGTCATGCCCCTGTAAACTAGCTATCACATCGATACCAAATTGTGTCGCTACAAAGGATTTTTTCTCACGTGCCATCATGCCAATCGTAATGAGTTTCTCTAAAATTTCCGCGCGTGTTGCTGATGTTCCGATCCCCTCTGCATCTTTTAAACTAGCCTGCAAAGCCTTGTCCTCAACAAAACGACCCGCATGAAACATCGCATCGAGTAACGTACTATCCGTATAGCGAGCAGGCGGCTCTGTCATTTTCGAAAGTATTTCCTTCCCGAGCAGTGGTATCTCCTGTCCCTTTGTAAGTAGTGGTAACGGCATTTCTTCTTTTTTACGATGAGTCTCGTACAAAATAGTAAAACCTTTATCTACTACCATATTGCCACTAGCCTTCAAGTACTCACCATTTGATGATAAAAACATAACCGTTTTATCTAATACATATGGCGGCATAAAGATAGCAAGCAATCTTTTAGCAATTAAATGATAAACTTTTTGCTCAAGTGGATTTAATTTTTCAAGTTTTGGTACTGTATCTGTGACTGTGATCGCGTGGTGATCGGTCAATTTTTTATCATCAACATAGCGTTTTGAATGCATAACTTTTTGTATATGCCCTGAATTCTCACGTAATCCTGCTACCACATTTGAATACTCAGGTAATGCACTAAGAGCCTGAAGATGTTTGTCGATGCCAACTGCGAAATTCGTCGGCAGATTCTTTGATTCTGTTCTTTATCTACATAAAATGGACTTAATTATTTTGGACTTAATTAAAATGTAGAAAAGCCTTGATTATTAGTCAACATAATTAGATTTCCTAATAAAAGATGGTCACAATTATTAATATAACCGTTATACTGAAAATTCATTTATAATTATTATACAAGAAGTTGTAATTATTATTAATAGGAGAAGAGTATATGAAAATAGTAATTGCAGAAAAACCAGACCAAGCTGCTAAATTAGCTGCCCCTTTTTCTTTTACAAAAAAAACTGGTTATTTTGAAGTTAAGCCAAACACATACTTTCCAGCTGGAGCACTTATCACATGGGCGATTGGACATCTATGTGAACTGAAAGCTCCTGAGGAATATAATTCCACATGGAAAAAATGGACATTAGAAACATTACCTATTATTCCAGATCGATTTGAATATAAAGTGACTAAGTCAAAGTATAAACAATTTAATGTCATTAAAAGTTTAGTAAAAAGACCTGACATTCAAGAAATCATTATTGGTGGTGATGCTGGGCGCGAAGGTGAATTAATTATCCGCACCATTTTAAGAGTATGCAGTGTTAACAAACCGATGAAACGTCTATGGATATCATCTTTAACAGAAAACGCTGTAAAAAATGGGTTTGCAAACTTACTACCAGAAGAGAAAACACGCGATATTTACTTTGAAGCACTAAGTCGTTCATGTGCAGACTGGTTAATTGGCATTAACACATCCAGATTATACACGGTACTCCTCAAACGAAATGGCGTGAAAGATGTATTTTCAATTGGTCGTGTACAAACACCTACACTTGCACTAATAGTAAAGAGAGAGCATGAAATTGCGAGTTTTAAATCAGAAACATTTTGGGAAGTGGAAACAGAGTTTATTTTTGATGGAAAAATGTTAAAAGCAAAATGGCATAAAGATAACATTTCAAGGGTTCAAGAGGAACGACAAGCTATTGCTATTGCTAATTTCTGTATCAATAAAAATGTAGAAATTAGGAGTATTAAGAAAGAAACAAAGGAATACGCTCCTCCATTGTTGTTTAATTTATCTGCATTACAAGCTACAGCAAACAAGGCCTATAAATTCTCACCACAGAAAACACTTGATATTTTGCAAAAACTTTATTTAAAGGGCGTAGTTTCCTATCCAAGATCTGATTCACAATTTTTAACGAATGAAGAAGCAAAAACACTACCGAAGATACTAGAGCAATTAAGTAAAATTGATAAATTTAAAAGTCTTCTTCCGCCACCGACAAGTTCAATTATGAATAATAAAAGATATGTGAATGAAAAAAAAGTAACTGATCACCATGCAATTATTGTTACTGAGCAAATACCAGATGTAGCAATGCTAAGTACAGAAGAAGAAAAGATTTATGATTTAGTCGCGAGACAAGTCATTGCAGCACATTACAATAATGCCATATTTTCTTACACAACGATTCATTCACTTGTCGATAAACGTGCAGAATTCATCTCTAAGGGCAAAGTACTACTGGAAGAAGGTTGGCGTAAGGTTATATATCATTCTAAAGATAACTCACCTTCAGACAAAGATGAACTGCTCCCCCTTTTACATGAGAATGAGCAAGGTACCGTTGCGAAAGCGAACATAAAAAAAGGTGAAACCCAGCCACCAAATCGTTATTCTGAAGGTAATTTGATTACCGTAATGAAAACAGCTGGTAAACATTTAGAAGATACGGAATTAGAAAAGGTCTTATCGAAAACGGAAGGATTAGGTACTGAAGCTACACGCGCTGGAATTATTGGGACATTAAAAGATCGAAACTATATCGAAGTTAAGAAAAACCAAGTCTTTGCAACGGCTAAAGGTATGTTACTAATTGAGGCCCTAGGTGAAAGTATCTTAACGTCCCCTTCCATGACAGCCAAATGGGAGCAACGACTATCTGAAATAGGTGAAGGCAACGCTTCTCCTAAAGCATTTATGGAACAAGTAAAAAAGCTTGCTGACAAATTGATTACAGATGCTAACGAGCGTGAAAAGAAATGGGCATTTAATCAAAATGTAGTCGATAAAATCACTGCAAATAATCCGTATAATAAAAAATATAAAAAAGAAAAAACAGTTGTTGGGAAATGTATCCTTTGCGAGGGATCAATTATAGATCATGGCACTTTTTACGGGTGTTCAAATTATAAAACAGCTAATTGTAAATTTTCGGTTTCAAAGAAACTTTTAAGAAAATCTATTTCACAATCGAATATGAAAAAACTTTTGGCAGCTGGTGAAACAGACTTAATAAAAGGATTTAAAAAAGGCGAGAAAACTTTTAATGCCCACCTTATTTGGGATGAAAAAGAACGTAAGATTAATTTTAAATTTCCGCAATAATCAACATTTCTACGTTCAACTTGTCATTGAACGTAGTTTGTCGCTCTTCAGATGTAGTCGTTTTTCCTGTATTGACGTCATCGCTTACAGTTATGATAGATAAATATTGATATATCAAGGGTAATAGATACTCTTAAAGGTTAAATACTTTTAAACAAAATATATAAATGCTGTATAGCTATTTTACTTTTGAAAGGTAAATTTCAGTCCCTTTTAGTCCCCTATTTTTAGGGGACATATTTTCCATCGTAATGAGATTAAACAAGTCGTTTCGTTTACAACCTCAATTATTGTGGCTTTCAGAGATCACATTTAAATAGGATGATACCCTACCTCAATATCGGCCCCCCTACGCCCCTTTACCTCTTTGGAAATAAGATCTTTTATTAAATCACTTCCTTGTGAAGCAGAACGAGCAAAGCAATCAAGTTTAGTTACCATAGGGGTATCGCCTTCTTTTAGAACATTTAGTAGTTCATTGAACAGTGGTCTACCCGTTTTAGTTCCAGTGAACTTCTCTTTGTAAATGACACTAGCACCATTTTGTTCTAACATTTGAACCTGTGCTTCTAGTTCCTGTCCAATTGTTGAAGCACGAGCATATCCACATACTGTAATTTCGGTTCCTCTTTTTACATTCACTTATGACACTTAATTATGACACCGATTGATATACCGATACTTTCACATCGACTTATCGGTGTCAAAACTCAAAAAATACGGCACGGGTATAAACAGAGCAATCCAATCAAATACTCTATTGTGTTACTTGACTGTTAGCGAGAACAGTCCTTTTCTAACAAATTTAAATACGTACATTTTGTAAAGGAACGTTTGATTTATGCCAGTAATCTTTACCTTAACAAATCTCCCCTTTTAGCAAAATGCAGAAATTCCTTGCCCTCTTCCATCAATATTCTTTAAGAATAATGAATGAAGCATATTTATTAATATAAATTTGAATATTAATGATTTTTTATGTAACATAAACAAGCCTCATAGTTAAAGGAGTTGATAATGATGGCTCAATTAATAAACATATTAGTTGTTGAAGATGACAATGATATAAATCAATTATTATGTAGTATCGTTGAAAAAAGTGGATATGCTTCACAGCCAGCTTTCTCAGGAACAGAAGCAATGATTTACTTGGAAAAGCAAAAGTGGGATATGGTATTACTAGATTTAATGCTTCCTGGTATGAACGGAGAAGAAATACTGTCAAAAATAGTTGAACAAAGTAACACTCCAGTCCTTATTATTTCTGCAAAACTGGAGCAGCAAACTAAAATTGATGCGCTAAGATCGGGCGCGGATGACTACATTACGAAACCATTTGATATTGATGAAGTATCAGCGAGAATTGACTCCCATTTGAGAAGATATCAACGTATGCAGGAACTTCCGACGAAAAAAGAATTAAGGCACAAAAACATAGTGATTGATACAGAAGCTAAAAAAGTAATTGTTGAGGGTAAATCACTCGCTTTTACAGCGCGTGAATACAATATTTTAGTACTTCTAATGTCATCACCTAACAAAATTTTCACGAAAGAGAACTTGTTTGAAAATGTTTGGAATGAACCATTTTATGGTGATGATAACACCATTAATGTTCATATGAGCAATTTAAGGAATAAGCTCTCTAAGGCAAGTCCCGGTGTTGAATATATCGAAACAATCTGGGGAATGGGCTACCGTCTTAAATCTTAAGGTTTTCTTTAGATTTAACTTAAGCTTCTCTTATGTTCTTCTTACTATACTAAGTATATCAAGTAAGGGAGGTAAGTATATGAAAGATTATGTACTTAAGACAAATCAATTATCAAAGCAATATAAACATCAAGTTGCTTTAAATAAAGTGAATCTATCGATTGAAAAAGGTGCTATTTACGGCTTTATTGGGCAAAATGGTGCTGGTAAATCCACGCTAACTCGTTTAGTGACAGGATTAGCAATGCCCACATCGGGTACGGTAGAACTGTTTGGAGAAACGGATGAAAGGAAGTTAATTCAAGCTAGAAAGCGTATTGGTGCTACGATTGAGCAACCTGCAATATATCCACATATGACAGCTGCTGAGAATTTAGAAGCACATAGACTTTTAAAAGGCGTCCCAGGTAAAGAATGTGTTCAAAAAACACTAACACTTGTTGGTCTTCAGGATACGGGGAAAAAGAAGGCAAAGAATTTTTCTTTAGGTATGAAACAAAGACTTATTCTTGCGATTGCTCTTTTAGGAGATCCAGAATTTTTAATTCTCGATGAGCCCATTAATGGATTAGACCCTATGGGAGTTGTAGAAATAAGAGAGTTATTAAAAAAGCTCAATAGTGAAAAAGGCGTTACTATACTGATTTCAAGTCATATTTTAAGTGAACTTCATTTGTTAGCTACTCATTATGGCTTCATTCATAAGGGAGAATTGATTGAACAAATGACACTTCATCAGTTAGAAGAGAAATGTCAGCAATATTTCCATATTAAAGTAGATAATACTGAAAAAGCTGCAACTATAATTGAAACTGTGCTTTCTACTAATGATTTCGAGGTCATGCCAGATGGTGTGATTAGACTATATAAATATCTTGATCAACCAGCCAAAGTTTCTACAGCATTAGTTAATGCAGGGTTAATCATTGAACAGTTTAAGTCAATGGGTCAAGATTTAGAAAGTTACTTTACGAAGCTTATTGGAGGAGTTCAGCATGGATAATCTATTAAAATCAGAACTATTTAAATTAAAAAAGGATAGATCGTTTAGAAAGTTGACATTGGCATTGATGATAATTGCTGTCCTTTTTCCTCTTATAGCAAGTATTTATGGAATTGGGAAATTAAGCGTTAACGACTTATTTATAAGTATCATTGGTAGGAACAATTACGTGTTAAAGATAATTCCATGTCTTTTAGCTGGTTATTTCATCTCTAGTGAATATTCTTTGGGTACGATGAAAAGTATTGTATCTTCTGGCAATAGCAGAATTAGAATTTACATCTCCAAATTAATGGTATTTTCATTTGGAGCAATCATTTTTTCAGTAATATTACCAATTGCGATGACAGGAACTGGTGCTATTTATGCTCAATTCAACGATATGCCTGATTTAAAATACTTTGCTCAAATAATTATTTTTACCATGTTATATGCAGCAGCATTTGCATCAATTATGATGGCATTAGCAACAGTGTTTACGGATAGTGGAAAAACAATTGGGTTGTTAATCTTAATATTCCTTATATTTGATCCTGTAATGTTTACTTTAGCTGGTGAGTTTACTTTATTTGAACACATTTACAATAATTCAGTATTTAAATTAGCATATGACTTTATTAATATAAATGCTATGGAAAGCATTGAAGTATTTAAATTAGCGATCGTCCCGATTGTAACTTATGTGATATTTGGATTACTAGGAGTATTTGCATTCCATAAGAAAGAAATTAAATAAATAAAAAAAGAAAGGCGAGTGAAATGATGATCTATATAGTAATTATATCTGTTATAGCTGTATTATTTATCCTCATTCGCTTTTACTTTTTGAAACTGGAGCTAAAACGAGTTACTCGACAATTAAATCAGTTAAACAATAAAGTAATCTCAAAGAAAATAGACCTAACTTTTTATGACAAAGATCTTGAGAATTTAGCAAAAAATATAAATGAACAAATTGATTTAACGAATGAAGCAATTTTTGAGAAATTAAGAACTGAAAATGAAATGAAGCAGGCAATTGCAAATATTTCGCATGATATTCGTACGCCAATGACGTCTATTTTAGGTTATATTCAATTTTTACAATCCGATGATATTGGTCCTGAGAAAAGGATAAAATACCAAGAAAACATTAAAAATGGAGCACTGCGATTAAAGGTTTTATTAGATGAGTTTTTTGAACTATCGACTATTGAATCAGCTGATTATCCATTAAAGTTGGAAAACATCAAATTAAATAAATTGCTAGTTGAAGTTTTAATTGGTTTTTATGATGATTTCAATAAAGCACAGATAGAACCATCAATCCTTATTCCAGAGGATGAAATTTATATTACAGGCGATTCATCGGCTGTTAAACGCGTAATTGAAAATTTAATTTCCAATGCGATTAAACATTCGAGTGGCAATGTTACTATTCAACTTGTTAAAAATTCGTCATCTGTTCAACTTAAAATAATGAATCTCGCCAAAGAATTAAAAGAACAAGATCTCCCTATTCTTTTTGATCGTTTTTATAAAGTTGATCAAACAAGAACAAAAAGAAGTACAGGTTTAGGCTTGTTTATTGCAAAAAGCCTCATGATAAAGATGGATGGAAATTTATCTGCAGAATTAAATGGAGATCAATTGCTGATGAAATGTGAATGGAAAAATTGAATGATGTTTCGTTTCTCCGATGTGTTTCAAATCATTATTTAAATTTTTAATCAAAGAGAAAAAAATCGCAAAATTTTATCTTTATTTTGTAGTGCTGCATGTATTCTTGCATGATGCACTTTACCCCACACTTACCTATAAATGTAATTTTTTAAAAAAACAATAAAATTCGATTAATTTCTTCAATATGAACACATAGCATTTTTTTACGGAGGTTTTATGAGCATCACAAAAAAAATCATAGTTTCATTTCTTATTATCGTCGGTTTTTTATTACCAATTTTTCTACCAGCATTTATTATGATAGCTTTAGTTAAATTTATGCCCGATGCAATTACACATACAGGAATAATTTCATTGTTTATTTTATCTTTTGTGTTATTTATAATTGCTGGTATTTTCACTAAGATATTAAGCACTATAGGTTTAACAGAACAAAAGCTAGACGAATTAGGATTCTTAGGTTTGGTTATCTCCATTTTTTCATCATTTACCTCTATAATTGTAGGATATTATTGGATGAAAACTCTTCATCTAACATCTGTCCAACTATCTTCTATCGGTATTTTAACTATTGCATCCGTTACTACAATTATTTTATTTATCCAATTAAAAATTTTAGAGAAACTAGAATAAACACAAAATGCCCAGGCTCAAAATTAATTGAGTACCCGGGCATTAAAATTATTCAGCTACTATATTTGTTATCTAGGCTTATTTAACTGTTTTAATTTTATTTGCTCCTGAGAGTACATTGTTATAATCGTAAATTTACTGGTATCTTATCGAGCAAAAAGTTCTAATTTACGAAAAACTAAAACGAATACCATTGTTGCCTGTACACTTCCGCCTTTTCCAATATTGTCCTGTCAAATAATAATTTATAAAAACTTGCGAAATTATTATTTCTATAATATAGTTAAAATACTATTTTATTAAAGGGTGAACTTTTTGTTAAATGTAGAATTCTAATCTGAATCAACTTTATAGCTTAATTTTGTCAAACAAACCACCCATATAGGGTGTTATTTGTTGTACAAAAAAAGCAAGATTAGAATTAGTTAGCTTTATATAAACATTTAGCGCGACTAGTTTTAGTCGCGCTTTTTCTATTTGTTGATTTAGATAATTTTAATTTTTTACTTAATAAAATTAAAAGGACGAATCTACAATGCAAAAACAATTACAACAAATTACTGCTAATATGCAACTTGAAGAACATTATCACACACTAGAAAAAGCTCTACTTTCTTTATATTTCCATAAAAATTGTACAACTAAATCTTTAGCTCATACAACAGACTTACCAATACCTATCGTTTCTGCAATGAAGAAAGAATTTGCCAAGCAGGGTTGGGGTAAACATAGCTTAACGAAAAAGGGCCAGCTCGCTATCTCGCAATATTTCCAACTGTCAGGTGCTGATAATAAACTCTACCTTCAATTAACGACAGATGATGCATTTCGTACAGAATGGATTACACAAAATATAAGCGAGTTAAATACTATTTATGATGCTAGACCTACTGCTGATGTGACAATTGATCAAGCAAAATGTACAGTTGAGACAGCCTTAAAACGTGCATTGCTCGCACTTGACTATACAATGCTACTCAATAAGCGTATTTTATGTTTAGGCGATGATGATTTCATCAGTATTTCATTAGCATTTTTACTAAAGAAGATCGCTCCACATTCTGCAACTAAAATTGTCGTATTAGATATTGATAGACGAGTTTTAGATACGATTAGCAAAATAGCTAAGGACTATGAGCTTCCGATTAAAACAGATTATTATGACGTTCAGGAGCCTTTGCCTAAAACATACGCCCAACAGTTTGATTGCGTATATACAGATACACCGTATACCCTAATTGGCGCACAACTTTTTTTATCACGTGCGATTAACTCATTAAAGCCAGAAGCAATGCGGCATGTGTTTTTTTCCTACGCTAAACGTAGCTATCTAAAGCAGTGGGAGTTACAGCAAAGCCTACATGCCATGGGCTTTGTCATAGACAGTATTAAATACGACATAAACACCTATGAAGGTGCGCAGATTTTAGGTGCTACAAGCCAATTATTCGTATTACAAACAACAGAACAAATGATTCCCTACATTCCTGATCAGCGGAATTTTACGCGGCTAATCTATACAGGAGAAGTTGAGCGAAAATCTGTCATTTATCAGTGTAATCAGTGTAAGCACTCGCATACAGTCGGCGCTGGCAATCAATACACTACAATTACTCAACTTCAATCCAGTGGTTGTCCGAGTTGCAAAAATAAAAAGTTTTCACAAATAAAGAGAACAGTTCAAAAAACGCAGTACCAGCATGCATTGGGCCATCATATTTTATTAGAGTTGCATGATTGCGATGTTGCATTACTTAATGACGTACAGAAAATTAAATCAATAATGTGTCAAGCTGCCTACAAAGCAAAGGCAACGATTGTAACAGAACATTTCCATCATTTTTCACCTTACGGGGTTAGCGGTGTAGTCATTATTCAAGAATCACATTTGACGATTCATACTTGGCCAGAGAACGGTTATGCGGCAATAGATGTTTTCACTTGTAACAGTAAACTAGCTCTACAAGAGGCAGTACAATATATTACTGAACAATTTAATGCGGGAAATGCCACACAGCATTACGTATATCGAGGTAAATAGAAAAATGGGTAATATAAGCCCTTAAAATGCAAATGCAAAAGAAAAACAAGCTTTTTCTTTTGCATTTTGCTTGAGTAAAACGAAGGTAACTCTGGAAAAGCCAAGATGTTAACGTTGCTCTTTGACTAAACCTTCACATAACTCCGAGCGTTTATGGCGGTGCTCTTCTATAGTAGTGTTATCATTAATAAATGGCACTTACAACCTTTTTACCTCACCTCAAAAAATAAACATATCCTTATATTTGGTCACTCCTGTCATAAGGAATGACCCTTTTTAATGTCCTTTTTACTCAGACTTTTCATTATCACGTTAAAATTCTATCTCCCTGTAAATCTCCAATATTCCATTTTATAGCTACATTTTAGGTATTCCAAAAACCTATCCTTCGATAAAAAAATTATTCTTTTCAATAGACAAACAACTAATTATCTTCCAAATGTGGATTTGGATTAAAGTTTGAATAAAAGCATCTCCCAAGACCGCATTTTACGGTAAATAAAAGAATCCATTTTGAAAAAAGATTGATCAAAATGGATTCTTTTTTGTGAAGTATGTTCAGCTTTTATAAAATAGTTTCTACTGTTGATCTTCAACAAACGCGCTCATCAGTGGAATAAAATTTGAGTAAAGTGTAAGGCAGTTTCATCCGATCATTAAAGTAACCCATATTTCATTTTGAGGATTTTGTAATAATTCTTTATGATATATAGTTCTGGAAAACGCGTACAAAATTCCCATTGTTTTGTTATCCCTTTTCCTAGGTCTGGCTAAGATAGGTTTCTATAGTATTTTTCATATGATTAACAAGTGCTGTCACCTCGGAATCCAGCCCATCCCACTAAGAGCAAGGGCCAAATACGTACTCTGGACATGTAATGACCACAATCCAAGAGTTTTGAACTATTGAATTTGCGCCCAATCACATAAAAAATCACAAGAACTTAACAAATATTATCCCAATAATAGTAAATACTAGGGCGGCAATTCTTCTACTATCAATCTTCCTTTTTTGTAAATTAAATATTCCAAACTGATCGATTAATACAGCCATAATCATTTGTCCCAATAGAAAAACCATAGTAGTTAGAACCGATCCAAGTTCAGGTAATAAGACAATGTTACCTGTTACAATAAATATGCCAAATATCCCCGCCATATATACCCAAACAGGAATACGTTTGTTTTGAGTGTCATACAAAGGAATCTCTAAGCGACGTTTAGTAATCAAAATCAAAATTAGCAAGATAATCGCGCCAACAAAAAAAGAAATAAAAGTAGCTCCTAAAAGAGAGCCCGTTGCAACGCGAAGTTTTCCATTAATAGCAGTTTGCAATGGTGGTAAAAAACCAGCTAAAACCCCCAGAATTATCCAAGTTATTTTACTGTCCTTTTTCACTTCTGACGACGCAGTTAAATCTCTTTCCTTTTTAGATTGAACCAATGAAATAGCTAAAATCATAATGATAGTCCCAATTATTCTAGTAGTACTAATAGGATTAGCTGGTACACCAAACCACTCGAAGTGATCGATTAAAATTCCTACAATCATTTGCCCAGTTACAGTTATTATTGTTGTAACTGAAGCACCTAGTTTTAAAAAAAGAATGACATTTGCCACATGAAAACCAATACCAGCTATTGCTCCACCGATAAAAACATACAATGGATATGAAAAATCAATCCCAACACTGATTCCTGCAGGATCTACTATTAAATTAATAATAAGTAGTATCACTGTTCCAAAAGAAAATGCAACGAACGAAGCTGTTAAAGGTGTTTTTGAATAAGAACCTAAACGAGCACTTATAGATGCCTGAATAGGGAAAAGCATGCCTATAATTATCCCCATAATTAAGTAAAGTATGATGATTTTCATAAATTCACCTCTTTTATTTTTAAAATTGAGAAAAAATTTAGCCCAATTAATATGATATATTTTTTTAGATTTGAAACCACATTAAAATATTTTAGAGACTATTAATATCCCTAATTAACAAAAAAAATAAATGTGGATTATTTCCACAGATTTTTTTAAACAAGATCTGATATTTTCTGATACTTTAACTCTTCCTCCATTTACTTCTCTGCTGAAAGAGAATCTAAACAGCAATCAAATAAAGATGATTTACCCTCAATAGCATGTATGATGTCTAAAAACGAATTTCCTTCCAATTTTCTGTTAATGGAATAACCTCCATTGACACCTGAAGAAGAAATAATTATTCCTCCTTTAGCCAATTTAACATATATTTTAGAGAGGTACGTTAAAGAAACATTTTGTTTTTCTGCTAGCTCCTGTACACCAAAATCTTGTTTGATATGTCCATTGCAAGAAAAAGCGTGGAGTAAAGAGCATAATTTGTAGCTTTTGAAAATTTCATAATGTTTGAATTACCTCCAGTGGCGAGATTGCCACCTTAACATTTCCTAATTGTTAAAACGCGTCCGATTGTTATCTTGACCGATTGTTCACCTTTTACATGATTACTTCAAAACACAGAGTATATCTTCCGATTATCCCTGTCCAACGTGCATTCAATTCTTTTCTAAAGAACTTTCCATGAGCTTCCTCCAATATCCCCATTTGCACCTCATCCGAATTCTCCTCAAATTGACAAAAGAGTATGGAATTTATTTTTCATTCCAATACCCTCTTGTTATAAAACTTATAAAATCCCCTACAGTTAACACTAATTCATTAAATCTTTCACTCAATTGTTCATTGCAATGATGTTAGAGCCACTGAATAGGAACTACAAAGATTCATCTTACCACCTTTTAATATGGGAGATGCTAATGATGATAATTTTTTCTCATAATTCTATGAGCGATAAAGATGGGGGCAAGCCCTACAATTTGATCATGACTGTTTGTGCTCAGATATCTTTATCACATCGAACCATCCCGAGTAAAAGCCTCCCTTTGAGTAAAAAGGTCTAAATTTTTTAAAATTTTTCACTTGAAATATCTGAATTAATTGTCATTGCTACTTGAATTCCCGTTGCTTCTGAAAGAACAATTTCTGTTGGTGCAGGCTGAGCAGCATCACCGGCTGCATATACATTTTTTTCAGATGTTCTTCCGAAATGATCAACAGAGATTAACCCATATTCATCTAAATCACAAGAAAATCCTTGACTAATAATATTTGTTGTATAAGTGGATGGTGTAATAAAGCCGGCTTCCCGCTCAATTTCTAACCCATTTTGAAAGGCAACACTACTCAATACCCCATTATGTCCTTTCATTTCTTCAATCTTATCGGTAATTACATTTATTCCTTTACTTTCCAGATCCCTTTTTTCAGCTTCTTTTATTTCATGACCGTTTGTTGCCACGACTAAATCACTTGATAAGTTAAAAATTATTTTAGCAGTTCGTGCAACATCACCTGTTTCATTTATATAAATTATTTTTTTACTCTTTAATTCCCAACCATAACCATATGGTGAAGTAAAAATGCTTTTATTGTAATACTGCGTAATATTAGGAATATCGCTCTGTATCTTTGTACCATCTGTCAAAAGGATTTTCTCAGCAAGAAAGTTCTCGCCATCTTCTGTATATATTTTAAAAAGCATATTGTCTGATTGTTTAATAGCCCTAACGCTTTGACTGACGATAGAATGAATAGTAGGATATTGATTTAATTTTTCTTTTGCTGCTTGTATAAATTCTAAAGCGGCATTTCCATTTCTTGAAATACTCTCTTGAAGTTCAAATGCAAGGTGATCATTCTTTGTATCAAACAATGCTACTAATCGATTCGCTCTACCTAGCAATAATGCAGCATTTAACCCTGCCGGTCCTCCACCAATAATTGCACATTCGAAAATTTCCATCTTTTTTCCTCCAGTTTTTATAACGAATCAAACTCCAATAATTTGCTTTAGATTTTCAAAAGGAATATATCCAACAATTGGTTCATGTAATTTATTTTGAATAATCAAACGGGAATGAGGAATCCCAAGCACCTGGTACTCCGCCGCAAGCTCTGGGCTTTTATCAACGTTCACCCTTAAAATTTTCACCTTATCACTGTCTTCTTCATTAAGTTGATTAAGAACCATCCCGAACATTTTACATGGGCTACACCACTCTGCCCAAAAATTTATTAGCACAATTTTTTCAGTTTTTAAGTGTTCTCCTAATTCTTGCTTTGTTGTTACATGAGCTATTGTCATAAATTTTCCTCCTTCATTGAAATAAAAATCTTAAAGAAATAATATGCTTTTATTATTATTTACTTAAACCTACTATCACCCCTCCCAATACACATTAAAGACCTTTAATATCTATTATTTGGTTAAAATTTTTTAAATTGTACTATCGAAAACAACTGCCATCGCGGCTTTGTATCCTTCTAAAGCAGCAACTATTAACGAAGATTGACCTAATTTTGCTGTCTCCCCCGATGCATAAATATTTTCCTGCGACGTTCGCCCTGCCTCATCTGTCACAATGCTACCATTTTTATTTAATTGACAACCCAGCTGCTCTGCAAATTGATTTGGCCGCATAAAATTAGGTACAATAAATCCTCCAACTCTTTCGATTTCAAGTCCTGAATTAAACACTACTTTGTTTAAATAACCGTCCTCACCATTTAAGGTTTGAATAGGTTCAGTAATAACAGTTATATCTTTTCTTTGTAGTTCATTCAATGTCGGAGCAGAAACTTCATGACCATTTGTCGCTATTACTAAATCCTTTGACCAGTTATAAATAAGCTTCCCTTTAAAAAGAGTATGTTCTTCATTTTCTGAAATAATAATTAGGGGTTGATCTCTTAATTCCCATCCATCACAAGTTGGGCAGCTAAATATACTTTTTCCATAATACTTTTTAATGTCCGAGACCGATGGGAATTCTTCTTGTACACCTGTTGCTAATATAATTCTCTCTGCAAAAACCTCTCCCTCTTCCAACGTCTTAATTTTAAACAATCCGTTTGATTGTTTTATTATACTCATAACCGTGTTTTGATAAAAATGAACTGATGGGTATTTTTTCACATCATTTATAGCTATTTCTTTAAACTCTGCTGGTTTAATCCCATCACGTGTTAGAAAACCATGTGATTCCTGCGTCACACGATTCCGATTTGTTCCATTATCAAATAAGGCTACTTTTTTACGGGACCTCCCTAAAATCAAGCTTGCATTTAAACCAGCGCCACCTGCACCTATAATTGCACAATCAAATAATTGCATATGTGTAAAACTCCTCCATAAGTTGTTTAAAATACATGTTGCTTCGTAAAAAAGTGCCAATTTCAGCATTACAACATGCATTCTAGCTTAAATTAAAGTTTAAAAACAGAATGATTCTAAGTTATGACCACTCGAAAGTTGTTTGAAGTAATAAATAGATAGGGTTGTCAGGATTTTAAATCAGACTTAAAAGACTCTTTATATCCCTAATTATTTTAAAAATAATGGCGGATTATAAATCCACGACTATTTTTTCACAAGATCTGATATTTTTCTGTTTCTTAACTCATTCTCCAGTGTTTCCTCTGCAGAAAGCATCACTTCTTTTATTACACAATTAGGATCGTTATATAAACAACAATCAAACAACGAAGATTTGCCTTCAATTGCATGTATAATATCTAAAAATGAAATACCTTCCCAATTGTGACGAAGTGTATAACCACCATTAGCACCAGATACAGAATTAATCATTCCCTCTTTTACTAACTTGGTTAATATTTTAGATAAATAGGTGGGAGAAACATTTTGCATCTCAGCTAATTGTTGGACACCCATTGGTTTATTTGGAGCTTCCTTTGCAAGAAAAAGCATTGTGTGTAGTGCATAATTAGTAGCCTTAGAATATTTCATTTCTATCATTCACTCCAATAAAAGACTTTACATATCCATAATAGCACTGAATTTAATTTGTTTCAAAATTTATGCCTTCATGTTGAAAAAAGATTACTGTTTTCCCCTGTTTGATATGATAATCCAATAGGGTATTTTATGTCTAAACGAGCAAGAGTGTAACAAACTGAAAAGTGGATTAAAGAGGGACCAGGCTCTGTTTCAGATTATAAATCTAAGGCTGCAATAGACATTTCTCCCATTCATCTCCAATAGCCGAATATAATTCTCTAATATGCAGACGACTTTCTTTAAAAGATAGAAATTCAATAGACTTAGGTTTAACGATAAAACCTCCCCAGTTTTCGGGTTTTGGTATTTGCATTTCTCCTATGTTTCTTTTAGCTTCCTTAAACTGTTTATTTAAATCTTTTTTTGATAAAAGAGGCTGACTCTGTTTACAACTTAATGTGGTTATTTGTGCATCTCTTGACCTCATTTCCCAGTATTTCTCTGAAATAGTGGATGGAGCTTGTGTTGCAAATCCATTAACCCTCACTTGATAACCGATTGCTTCCCACCAAAAAGTTAACCCTACCTTTGGATTCCGCTGGATATCCCTTCCTTTTTGAGAATCAAGATTGGTACAAAAAATAAATCCACTGTCATCAACAGCTTTTAAATCTACAAAGCGTCCAGATGGAAAGCCGTCCTCGTCAATCGTAGTAACACAAACTGCACTGGGATGCTTTAATGTCGAATTGCTTTTTGCTTTAACCCAACATGATTTAAACTTTATAATTGGATTACTCATCTTTTTCACCTCTAATGATTTTAAAAAAGTTTTAATAAAGACATTTTTATTCTATAATCTATAACTTGTAGCATCTCAACTTTATTATTATAAAATCTAAATATTCTACAGCTTCCCAAGTCTTCCAACTGCACATTATCCACAATCTCTTTCGCAACCAATCGACTAATAACAGTAGATAACTTGATTTCAGAATGCATAACTGCTAAATAACGCTCTTTTACCTAATCATGAATATCGACAATGGGGTAACATCTTTTGGCATTGACTACATCCCTACTTGAATACTGTCTAACTCAATATGTTCTTCTTCTTTATAAAATTATTACAAAAGGTTTCAAAAGTTCTTTTTCAACCCTCTCCAAGTCCGTATCTATCGGAAATTTATACCTTTCCTTTTTCTGTATTAATATACTTAGTAACCAATTACCAATCCCTTCCTCGATTGGTTTTCCAATCATACGGCAAAATCTCTTTTAATAAAACAAACGTGTCATTTTCAACTTCTAAAACAGCCTCTAGGTTTTCTTTTGAAAGCTGACTGATTAACTCGCGGCACCGTCCGCATGGTGGAACAGCATTCCCTTCCGAGTCAACTGCTACAAAAGCCTTTATTTGATATTCTCCATTTTTCAACATGTCTGCAACAGCTGCATGCTCCGCACAAAAGCCCATGGAACAAGCTGTATCTATACTAACCCCTGTATAAATATTACTATCTACCGTTTCAATGGCTGCACCAACACTTCCGTACTGAACAAAATCATTTAATTCTGTAGGTGAAGTAACTGCAGCTGCAATCTTTTTTAATTCTTTATGATTCATAAGTGTGAACCTCCTTTTCTAGAAATATGAAATCGATTGGGTAAAAATAATTAAAATTGGATTCTCGAGAAGAGTTTACTAAAAAAAACAAAATAGAACTTCGCTGTACTTATAAATGTACTATTGGAGAAGTACAACCTGCATTATCTCTTAATAACTCGTGAGGAGATGATAGCTATTGACATCTTAATAAGTAAGATTTCTTGGTGTACTCCAATCCTCTATGTTATAGCACAAAAATGGTAAAGCAAGAAAGATTATAATATTTAAATCAATTCTTGATTATCAACGTCCTATGGTACAAAGCCATCTTTTTACATTAACTGCATGCAGAAAACATTACAAAAATTAGATTTTAAAGAATCAGATTTATTTTATACTCATCACCATATAATACCACTCCTTTTCATTGTAAAGAAAATGCCAGATGATACTATTCTCATGTAAATGAGTATGGAATGAATAGCAGAGGAATCATTTACAAAGGTTGTCTAATTGTTGCTACAAAGCCCATGTGTGAATTTACAGGAGTGGCTAAAGCGAAGTAAAACAAAAGGACTAGCATATATGAAATTTAATCATAAACGCAAGTCCTTTCCTTATTAAAGCTAAAGTCCCCTTTAGTTTAAGTGGATGTATTCATATATTGTATTTTTACTCAATGGGAACATAAATATCTGTCTTGCTCTTAGCTTTGTAGTTTTTTGGTGGCTCAGTAACGTATAACTCAAATGGGAATGAATCTCTTAGTGTGTATTCGCCGTTAGTCAGTAACAACTCGGAATAAGCATATTCCCAAGCTTCTCCATACTCACCCAACGTTAGATCATAATGTAATACTGCGTATTTTCCACCAAAAATCATCGTACCGATTTGTCCTTCTTCTTCAATTACAGCATCTAATGGAACCGTCATTGCTACGCTAGTTCGTAAATTTTTTGAATCAGTTACGAAAGGGTTGTCATGGTATATAGTCATTACCTTTGTGACATTCTCTTTGATTAAATCATATTTTTTTGCGAATTTGAATAGTTCATTGAACATCTTACGACTATTTTTTCTATACTCGACATAATTTCCTTTGAAGCGCACATAGATTACTTTCGTTTCTATATTTTCTACTGTGATCGTTGGTTTTTCCATTAATATCATCTCCCTTAACTTAAGTATAGGGGAGACTATCTGTTATTTCTTGTCGTTTCTTGCTTTCCTGTATTCTAATGGAGACATTCCAAAATACTTCTTAAAAGATTTGTTGAAGGTACTCGCATCATTGTAACCATATTGGAGAGCAATATCTGTGATGCTTAAATCATTGCGGACAGTGAGGTACATCCCCGATCGCTCCACTTTTATTCTGGTAACAAACTGTTTCACCGTCTCGTCACTGTATTTGCTAAATATACGATGGAAATGATATTTGGACATAGCTGCATTATTTGCTAAGTCATCTAGTAAGATTTTTTCACTCAGATGGCTTTCAATATAATCTTCAGATTTGTTTACCAATCGAATGTATTCATCCATGTCTTCACGCCAATCAAGTTTTTTATTCATCATAACACATGTGCTGATTAACCTAGGAAAGTAATAATCTTATTTATTCAAGTATGACAATCTTAAATAGATTGAAATTTTAATAGTTAGAAATTTCTATCAGATTACCATCCGGATCCCTAGTATAAATAGAGGTTATCGAACCTAATGCTCCTGTTCTTTTTACTGGACCTTCTTCAATTTGTACCCCGTAACTACCTAAGTGGTCTATCACATCTACCATTGGAACATCTGTGATAAAACATAAATCAGCAGTACCAGACATAGGTGTTTTTGCTTTTGGTTCGAATTCTTTGCCTACTTCATGTAGGTTTATTTTCTGCTCTCCAAAGTGTAGTGCCTTTCTGCTTTCCCCAAATGTAATAACTTCCATTCCCAAAACTTGGTTATAAAACTCACAAGTTTTATCAATGTTTTTTACAGTCAAAACCAAATGATCTAATTTAGAGATTTTCATTGAATCACCCCTTTTTATTCTTTAAAGCAAATAATGTGATTTTCTATTAAGCAATCCCACTCTTAATTTAATTACAAACCTCTACGTGCTTCGATTTGCATACCTAGTTTTTCACCAACACGAATCACTCTTTCGTTCCCAGTCCAAGTTGTAAAGCCTACACGAACTAAAGGAAAAGTTGAAAATAGATGGATTATCCATAATTTTAATGCACGTGTACCAATGCCTTTTCCCCATGAGCCTGCTTCATGTAATATTATTCCCATTTCAAGCCATTTAGGCGGCTCATGCTCCCAATAATAAGAGACAATACCTCGGACAATTCCACTCACTTCAATCACCCATTAGCTTTCGTCACCAATCCATTCATCTTTTGATAACAGAAAATCTTCATATGATTTGGAGTGATGGGGAAAATACGGGGCATCCCATTTTTTCCATTCTGGTTTTTCATCTTTATAAATGAGCTCCCATAAACGAAATGAATCTTCTTCTATTATTGGTCGAATCGTCAATTCTTTGTCTGAATACATCATTTATCCTCTTTTCAATTGTTTTAGTTTCATAGAGATTGAAAAGAGAAAATATGTCTACTTTTCACTCACCTTTGTTACCTGCTTCATATTAATCAATCCTTTCTAAATAAAGTCGCTCTTATTTTATCATAATTTTCTAAAATTAAACCCTTTAAAGCTATATGTAGACTAAAAAACTTCCCAAAGCGCCGTTTCGTGACATACTATTCATAAGCAGCCAAAAGCAAACATCCCCACTCACTAGAATGGGTGTATTGTTACCTATCTTTCATTTGGGAACGTTTATTAGAGGTTTATTTTGTATACTTTATAAATGCTTGTTACAGTAAAAGCCTCAGTTCTCTAAGGGCTTTAAAGATTTAAATACTTAGCTCCTTTTTTGATAAACCTTTATAATTCCCCAAATCGAAAATAAAGGGATAGAGAAAGCGATACCCAATAATAGTGATAAAAAAGCTAAATCATCTATACTCCTATACGTAATAAAGATAAACCACTCACCATCCCCATTACCGTGTCTTTTAGTCACTTTATGATCAATTTCTTGATATCTACGATTCCAGGAAGGTGAAGTACTTAGCCAAAATAAATATTCCAACACCTCATTAACTGTTTTTTTATATATTCAAAATTAAATGTCCATAGTAATTTATCCTCATCAAATTTAATATTTTGAGAATTATAAAATACTGAGAAATTTTTATTTGATTCAGGAAGTAATTCCGTATACCACTCTTTATAAATTTTTCTAATTGTCTTTTCATCGTTTGAAATATATGGATGTATAGGTAAGGTAGATATCTTCGAAGGATGTTCTTTAATTCTTTGCAGTAATCTTTTCGGTATATTACTCAAATAGCCTATAAAGGCATTTAAGTCTTCATCAGTAAGTTTAGATTCAATACTCTTTTCAAATAATCTACAAAAATTTAGATAATGACTAATTTTACATTACTATTTTCATAATTGTTAGACTAATCTCTAATATAATCAAACACTGGTAATACTAAATTATGATTTGGGTTAAAAATTACGCTAATAAATTTTTCAAGAGTAAAGTTATAATTTTCAATGTAAAACATACCATTTATTTTTCTATCATCTTTATTTAAATAGTCTATATTCTTCATATTAAACCACCCCTAAAAACATTTAATGTCATAACATAATAACCATTACATTTATACCATTTCATATGTTGCATCTATAGTAATTCGCATTGAAATGAACTGTCAATAGACAATTGTTTTTTGTGTCTTTAATTTTTAAACTTACAAATATATGTATCAAATCAAAAAATTTAGTTTTTGTTAAGAAGGAGCATTCCTGTTAGAAGGATTTTCAGGGGCTTGAAATAGAGAAAGCCCTCTTGTATGATGCATGAGTGTCAACGCCTAAATTGACCCACCA
>NZ_JBIWEY010000043.1:0-36940 GCF_044762775.1 Lysinibacillus sp. NPDC096418 | reverse complement strand
TAGTCCGTCCTTTAATCTTGAAAGTCTAGTATATAAAAAATACCGGCAGTTAGCACACTCTTTTTCAAGTGTCCTAACTACAGGTACCATATTAGATCTGGAGACCCGTTAGTTTTTTCTTGTTTTAGTGGATATTTTAGAAACTCTCACTTCAATGACATTTAAAGGTATAGGAAATTTATAAATGTCCGAAGATGATAAAATAAGTGCAAAAACATTCATTTTAGTAGTAGTCATGCTAAAATAAAATAATATTCAGTTCGCTTGAATGGAGGCGCTAGATACAATGGTAGTTGTAACAACGAGAGATGTAATGGAAAAATTCAATCTAGAATTAATAAGTGGCGAAGAGGGTATTGGTAGAGCAATTTCAACAAGTGATATATCTAGACCCGGGCTTGAAATGGCTGGATACTTTACACATTATCCCGCGAATCGTGTCCAATTATTAGGGAAAACAGAATTATCTTTTTTTGAAATGTTGCCTGTAGAAATCAAGATTGAGCGTATGCGTTTGCTTTGTTCGCAAGATACACCCGCAATCATTATTTCAAGAGGTTTAGAAGTGCCAGAAGAGCTCATTCAAGGTTCTAATGAAAGACATGTGCCTGTCTTTAAAACCAATATGACGACAACCAAATTTTCGAGTAGACTAACGAATTATTTAGAAGGTCGCTTAGCCCCAATGACTGCTGCACATGGCGTATTAGTGGATGTGTATGGAATTGGTGTGCTGATTGTTGGAAAAAGTGGTGTTGGGAAAAGTGAGACAGCACTTGAATTAGTGAAGAAAGGGCATCGACTGGTGGCCGATGATTGCGTCGAAATTCGTCAGGAATCTGAAAATTTATTAATCGGTAGTCCACCTCCATTATTAGAGCATTTACTTGAAATACGAGGAATTGGCATAATTGATGTGATGACTTTATTTGGTGCAAGCGCGATTCGACCATATAAGCGTATTACCCTAATTATTGAGTTAGAAATTTGGGACCCGAATAAGGTGTACGATCGTTTGGGCTTAGAAGAAGAAAAGATGAAACTTATCGATACAGAGCTGACTAAGTTGACTATTCCAGTACGACCTGGACGTAATGTTTCAGTTATTATCGAAGTAGCTGCGATGAACTACCGCCTGAAAAAAATGGGTGTCAATGCAGCAGAAGAATTTTCAAGAAGATTAGATGAAGTCATTGCTGCTGGTGATGAACTCGACGATTAAGGAGATTGAAAGGAGCATATGATGGATTTACTACTATTAGATATTAACCCAGTTGCCTTTCAATTAGGGCCGATTTCTGTACGTTGGTATGGACTACTAATTGTATCAGGTATACTTATTGCCTATTTTGTTGGGCAAAAAGAGGCCGTGAAAAGGGGACTACCAGAAGATTTTATCGCAGATTTATTATTATGGGCAGTACCAATCTCGATTGTATGTGCGCGCATTTATTATGTCTCGATGCGTTGGGATTATTACGGTCAAAATCCTGGGAAGATTATTGAGATTTGGAATGGCGGTATTGCTATTCATGGTGCATTATTAGGTGCGTTTGCAACAGCGTACATATTTACACGGATAAAAGGAGTTAGTTTTTTACGTGTGGCAGATATTGCGGCGCCAAGTATTTTAATTGGACAAATAATTGGTCGTTGGGGTAACTTCATGAACCAAGAGGCTTATGGAGGTCCGGTATCACGTGAATTTTTAGAGAACCTGATGTTACCAGATTGGATCATTAATCAAATGTATATTGAGGAGTTAGGAACCCATGTACATCCGACGTTTTTATATGAATCTGTATGGAATTTAATCGGTTTGCTTATTTTACTTGCTATGCGAAAAGTAAATTTAAACCGAGGAGAAATTTTCTTCAGCTATTTAATTTGGTATTCAATTGGTCGTTTCTATATCGAGGGCTTACGAACTGATAGCTTATACTTAGTTGGCGATTTACGCTCTGCGCAGGTTGTATCAATTATCGGTATTATCGTGGGACTAGTAGCAATACTATATCGCCGCATAAAAGTGAAACCTGCAGTAAAGTATTTAGACAACAAATAAGAGGTGCAGACGATGACGAACATTAAAGCTTTACTATTCGATTTTGATGGGACTTTACTAAATACGAACGATTTAATTATCCAAACATTTATGCATGTTTTAGAAGAGCGATTTCCTGGGCAATATTCGCCAAAAGATTGCTTGAAATTTATTGGTCCGTCATTAAGACAAACATTTAGTGCAATTACACCAGGTGAAGAGGAAGAAATGGTTGCTAAATACCGCGCTTGGAATGAGGCGCATCATGATGAACTTATCACAGAATATCCTGACGTGGTCTCTACATTAGAACAGTTAAAAGCTATGGGCATTAAATTAGCAATTGTTTCGACAAAACGTAATGAAATGATTGACCGTGGGCTGGAATTGTTAGGTGCATCACATTTATTTGATGTACGAATTGGGACTGGAGATGTGAAGAACGTTAAGCCCGATCCAGAGCCGGTACTACTTGCTTTACAACGTTTAGGAATCGAAAAAGATGAAGCCATTATGATTGGTGATAATTCACATGACATTGAAGCGGGACATAATGCAGGTGTAAAGGCTGCTGGTGTGGCATGGGCAATTAAAGGTGAAGCTTTTTTACAGCAATTCAATCCAGATTATATACTTCATCATATGACTGATTTATTAGCAATTGTGAAAGAGCGTTAGGCTATGCCACGAAAAACTGAACGTTATCGTGTCGAAGGTGCAAATTCTCTATGGAATATTTATAAAACGGTGTCCTTCTGGAAAGTGATGAAGTGTTTCATAATCATTCAAATTGGGCGCTTTACACCATTCTTACGCGTGAAGAATTGGTTGTACCGTACTTTTTTAAAGATGGATGTTGGTGAAAAAACGTCTATAGCGTTAATGGTGATGCCGGATACAATGTTTCCTGAGCGTATTCATATTGGTAATAATTCAGTCATTGGCTTTAGTACGACCATTTTAGCTCATGAATATTTGATTGAAGAATACCGTCTTGGCGATGTGTACATAGGTAATGAAGTGATGATAGGGGCAAACTCTACGATACTTCCAGGCGTGACAATTGGTGACGGTGCAATTGTGTCAGCAGCGACGCTTGTGCATAAAGATGTACCGGCTGGTTGCTTAGCAGGCGGCAATCCCATGCAGATTATCTACACAGCCGAACAAATGGCAGTAAGGAAGCGCCAAGAAGTGGTGGAATGGTGTACGCCTAAAAAATAGAAATAGTAAGATGTCCTGCATTATTTGGACTATCGCTGTAAAAAAACTCACTATGCGTAGCTTTGCATAGTGAGTTTTTTCTTTCTATAAATAGGTGTATAATTGACAGAATAATCGGTATAAAAATTATTAGACTATTTACTTATTTCTTAGGTATTTGCATTGACGGATAAGGTAGAATACGATAAAATTCTTTCATAATCTAATTCTCTAGCACTCTAGTGGATTAAAGTGAAGCGTAAGGATGTGTCAAAATGTCATCGATAAAAATGTTTGAAAAGCCACTTGGTATGCGAGATACATTTCCACAAATTTTTGAAAAAGTAGAGGCAGTTCGACATACAGGTCGAAGCTTTTTACGATCAAGAGGCTACGAATTTATAAAAACCCCTACTGTTGAATATTTCGATACAGTCGGCAAAGCATCAGCAATTACAGATGCGAATTTATTTAAATTAGTAGATAGTCAGGGCAATACATTAGTACTTCGTCCAGATATGACAACGCCGATTGCACGTGTGGCAACTTCGAAGCTATTGAAAGAAATGATTCCATTACGTCTAGCCTATTTTGCGAGTGTTTTTCGTGCTCAGGAAACAGAGGGAGGGCGTCCAGCAGAGTTTGACCAAATGGGCATTGAACTAATTGGTGATAATTCTGTATTTGCAGATGTAGAAGTTATTGTTACTGCAATGGAACTATTAAAGCAATTCGGGCTAGAAGATTTCAAAGTAACAATCGGTCATGCAGGCGTTTTAAATTGTATCTTACAAGATTACACAGAAAGTATTGAACAAGAAGACACGCTGCGAACATTACTTGTACAACGTAATTATGTAGGCTTTGAAGAAGCGGTTGCATCATTTGATTTACCAAAAACAAAATCAGATGCATTATTGCAATTCATTGATGAAGCTATGAATTTGAAGGAAATCCAAGATATCGAAAAGTATGTACGAAAAAATGATGCATTAGAATATATGCAACGTCTTGCAAAATTACTAGAAGTGGCAGACTTAGCGGATTACGTAGCATTTGATTTTACACTTTCTAGTCATATGAGTTATTACACAGGCATGCTGTTCGAAGTATTTGCATCAGGTAGCGGTTTCCCATTAGGAAATGGCGGACGTTATGATGGTTTACTGAACGTATTTGGCTCTATAGTAGGCGCAACAGGCTTTAGTATTCGAGTGGACCGCTTGTTAGAAACATTAGCTAACCAAGCTTCTGATAAAGAAGAAGCAATAGCTGTATTATTTGATGAAGCTAATTTTGATCAGGCACTAGAACTTGTGAAGGAATTACGTGCGGCAGGTAAACGTGTCACACTACAGCTTAAAGAGAGTCTTGCAGATGAAGAAGCATTTACGGCGCAATTCAGTGAAATAGTCGTTGTTGGACAGGAGGAAGTTGGCAGTGAGTGAATTAACGATTGCAATGCCAAAAGGGCGCATTTTTGAAGAAGCGTACCAAATGCTTATTGAAGCAGGTTTCAATTTACCTGAAGAAGTAGAGATGTCACGTAAATTAATGATCGAAATTCCTGAAGAGAAAATCCGCTTTATATTAGCAAAGCCAATGGATGTTCCTGTTTATGTGGAGCATGGGGTGGCTGATATAGGTATTGCCGGTAAGGATGTACTTCTTGAGCAACAGCGTGAGGTGCATGAGTTACTAGATCTCAAAATTAGTGCATGCTATATTGCTTCAGCAGGATTGCCGCATACCACGATGAATGAAATTGCACCTCGTATTGCGACGAAATATCCGAATATTGCGATGAAGTATTACAAGGGTATTGGAGAACAGGTAGAAATCATCGAGTTAAATGGTTCGATTGAGCTTGCGCCGATGATTGGCTTAGCTGATCGTATTGTGGATATTGTATCAACAGGTCGTACGCTAAAAGAAAATGGACTAGTTGAGTATGAATATATTACAGATGTATCTTCACGTTTAATCGCAAATCCGGTGAGCTATCGCATGAAAGGCGACCGTATTATCGATTTAGTGAAGCGTTTAAAACAATGTGTCAATTAAAGGGGGCTTTTTCTAATGAAGATTACTAAACTAGCAAAAGGTGTTTCTTTAAAACGTCCACTTGAAAGAGGTAATGAAGATCAATTACTAGTTGTACGTGAAGTGTTAGCTGCAGTTCGAGAACAAGGTGATACAGCTGTATGTGCTTACACAGAAAAATGGGATGGCTTTGTACCGGAAAATCTACGTGTCACACAAGCTGAGGTAGAAACTGGCGCGAAGGCACTTGATGCTCAGCTTTATGCAGATTTAAAAGAAGCGGCTGATAATATTCGTTTATATCATGAACAACAAAAGCGTACAGGCTATCGACTTGACTTAGCAGACGGCTCTTGGCTTGGTCAACGAATTACAGCACTTGATGCAGTTGGTTTATATGTGCCAGGTGGGACTGCAGCGTACCCTTCTTCAGTATTGATGAATGTTATTCCTGCGCAAGTAGCAGGGGTGGAACGCATCGTGATAACTTCGCCAGCAAGTCGCGATGGGAAATTACCAGATGGCGTATTGGCAGCGGCACACATTTTAGGCGTGAAAGAAGTCTATAAAGTCGGTGGCGCACAAGCAATTGCGGCACTTGCGTACGGCACAGAAACAATAGCGGCTGTTGATAAAATTACAGGGCCTGGTAATATCTTTGTAGCACTTGCAAAACGCGAAGTATTTGGTGAAGTAGCGATTGATATGATTGCAGGACCAAGTGAAATTGCAGTATTAGCAGATGAAACAGCCTATGCTGATGAAGTGGCAGCGGACTTATTATCACAAGCAGAGCACGATAAAATGGCATGTGCTATTTTAGTGACGACTTCGGAAACACTAGCAGAACAGGTAGCAACAGAGGTAGCAAAGCAGCTAACAACGTTACCACGAGAAGAAATAGCTCGCACATCCGTTGAAAATTTCGGTGCCATCTATGTGGCAGAAACTATGGCTGATGCAATTGAAGCGATTAATACATTAGCACCTGAACATTTAGAAATTTTGACGAAAAATGCAGAGGCTGTAGCAGAGCAAGTACATCATGCTGGTGGTATTTTCATCGGACGTTATAGCTCGGAGCCAGTAGGTGATTATTTTGCAGGCACAAATCATGTGTTGCCAACAAATAGCACAGCACGTTTTGCAAGTGGGCTAGGTGTTGATGATTTCATCAAAAAATCGAGCGTTGTTTATTATAGTGAAAAAACATGGGCGGAAAATGCCCCTAAAATTGCACGACTTGCACGTATGGAAGGTTTAGAGGGCCATGCACGAGCAGTTGAATCACGTGGCTGGGAAAAGGAGTAGAACAATGACTGAGAAGAAACGTTACGCAAAAGTTGAACGTAAAACAAATGAAACACAAATTTCGGTTGCCATCGATTTAGATGGTGAAGGGAAAGCGGATATCAAAACTGGCGTTGGTTTCATGGATCATATGCTAGATCTATTCATTAAGCATGGTCTGTTTGATGGTGAAATTCAAGCGAATGGTGATACATATATTGACGATCATCACACAACGGAAGACCTTGGCATAGTACTTGGCCAAGCTATTCGTGAAGCGCTTGGCGATAAAAAAGGTATTAAACGTTATGGAACAGCTTTTGTCCCAATGGATGATGCACTCGCACAGGTCGTTGTGGATTGCTCTAACCGTCCACATTTAGAATATCGTGTACCCGAGTTAAAAGAAAAAGTCGGCACATTTGATACAGAGCTCGTGCATGAGTTTTTATGGAAGTTTGCTCTTGAAGCACGTATGAATGTCCATGTCATCGTGCCTTATGGTCATAATACACATCACATTATTGAAGCGATTTTCAAAGCGCTAGCACGTGCAATTGATGCAGCAGTTGAAATTGACCCACGTGTGAAAGGTGTGCCGTCAACAAAGGGGCTGTTAACGTGAAGATAGGTGTCATTGACTATGGAATGGGGAATTTATTTAGTGTCGAGCAAGCGCTAAAGCGTCTTGGCTGTGAGGTACTGGTAACAGCGGATGAAAATGAATTAGATACAGCTGATGCACTTCTTTTACCAGGTGTTGGTGCTTTTCCTGATGCGATGAAGTGCTTAGCTGAGACAAAGTTAGACTGCTATTTACAAAAGGTAAAGACAGAGAATCGTCCATTATTAGGTATTTGCTTAGGTATGCAATTGCTATTTGAGGAAAGTGAAGAAGTAGCACCAACAAAGGGGCTTGGTTTCTTTAAAGGTAGTATTCAACGTTTTAGCGGGATGAACGAAGGTAAGGCGTATCGTGTGCCACATATGGGATGGAATGAGCTTATTGTGACAAATCGTCCAATATGGTTACAAGACGAGGCACCAGCGAAGCATGTGTATTTTGTGCATTCATTTTATGCTGCAGAAATAGATGAGATGGAGCTAGTAGCCTACGCAGATTATAGAGGCATCAAAGTGCCGGGCATCGTCGCAAATGGCTCCGTTACAGGTATGCAATTCCATCCTGAAAAATCAGGAGCGTTAGGTGTGTACTTATTAGAACAATGGTTAAAAGGGGTGGCGTCGTGCTAACAAAACGTATTATTCCATGTCTTGATGTCAAAGAGGGTCGTGTTGTAAAAGGTGTGCAGTTCGTGTCATTACGTGATGCAGGGGACCCGGTTGAGCTAGCGAAATTTTACGACGAACAAGGGGCAGACGAACTCGTATTCCTTGATATTTCAGCTTCACATGAAGGGCGTGAAACGATGGTAGACGTTGTGCGCCAAACGGCAGCAACACTAGCCATTCCATTTACAGTCGGCGGCGGGATTCGTACTTTAGAGGACATGAAACGTATTTTACGTGCAGGCGCTGATAAAGTATCTGTTAACACTTCTGCTCTAGAGCGTCCTGCGCTAATTAAAGAAGGTTCTGACTTCTTCGGTGCACAATGTATTGTTGTCGCAATTGATGCGCGCTATAGTGAAGAGGACTGTACGTGGATGGTATATACACATGGCGGTCGCAACAAAACATCTTGGCAAGTAACTGAGTGGGCAAAGGAAGCTGTTCGCTTAGGTGCGGGTGAGATTTTACTGACAAGTATGAATCAAGACGGAGAGAAGTCTGGCTTTGATTTAGCTTTAACCAAAGTGGTTCGAGAGGCAGTAACAGTTCCAGTCATCGCGAGTGGTGGTGCAGGAAATGCTGAACATTTTTACGAAGTATTGGCTGGTGAAGTTGATGCAGATGCAGCCCTTGCCGCATCAATTTTCCATTACAAAGAAACGAGTGTAGCGCAAGTAAAAGAATACTTACGTGAAAAAGGAGTGGCAGTAAGATGATTGATAACATAAAATTTGATGATAAAGGCTTAGTTACAGCGGTTGTACAAGATGCAAACACGAAAGAAGTGTTAACTGTAGCTTACATGAATAAAGAATCGCTCGAAAAAACAATTGCGTCTGGTGAGACTTGGTTTTACTCACGTTCTCGTGAAGAGCTTTGGCATAAGGGAGCGACAAGTGGTAACACACAAAAAGTCGTGTCAATTAAAGTGGATTGTGACGGGGATGCATTAGTCGTAGAAGTTCTTCCAACCGGTCCAGCTTGTCATAATGGTACAACTTCTTGCTTTACAGAAGTCATTCAAGAAAATGCAAAAGTTGGTTCAGTAAGTATCATTTCTCAGCTTGCAGATGTCATTAAAAAGCGTGAGTTAGAGATGCCAGAAGGTGCATACACTACATACCTTTTCGATAAAGGAATCGATAAAATCTGTAAAAAAGTCGGAGAAGAAGCGACTGAAGTTGTGATTGGTGCAAAAAATCGCGATGCTGAAGAAGTAAAATGGGAAGCGGCAGACCTAATTTATCATTTATTAGTGTTATTACAGGAACAAAAAGTGAGTGTATTTGACGTATTACATGTGTTAGAAAAACGACATGAGGAGAAATAACAGAATATCGCTTACAATATGGTATAATGTAAGTTACTGTGAAAGGAACGTATAATACGTTCCTTATTTCTTGTTTCGGAGGAAATATTTTTGGAAAAGAAACGTCAAAAAGAGAGTCAAACAAATGTTGTGTCATTTATACCGAATGGTGATTATTATTATAAAAAATCTATTCAATCAATGAATAGTGGACAAATGGATAAAGCATATAAATATTTGAAGCGTGCAATTGATTTAAGTCCGGATGATCCGATGATTTTATTGCAATTAGCAATAATGGAGCTAGAAGGACAGCGTTTTGAAGAAGCGTATGATTTACTTTATCATGCCCATCAAATAGATCCGGATGAGCCGGAAATTGTATTTTATATGGCAGAGATTTCAGGTTGTATAGGTATGATACATGATGCTAAACGTTTTGCAGAAGCCTATTTGGAAATGGAACCAGAAGGCGCTTACGCAGATGAAGCAACGGAAATTTTAGATTTCGTAAAGTTTGAAAAAGATGATTTTGAAGAGTTAGAAGGGACGAGCGAGGATTTATATCGACAAGAGCAAGCTCGTCGCTGTATGGAGAAAGGGGATTTTCCTGAAGCCATCGAACTGTTAGAACAATTGATTGAGGATAAGCCCGAGTTTTGGTCTGCTTACAATAATTTAGCGCTCGCTTATTTCTATATTGGTGAAGCTGAGGATGCCAAGATATTATTAAACCGTGTCTTGCGCGAAAATAAAGGCAATTTACATGCGATATGTAATTTGGCTGTTATTGCCTATTACGAGAAAAATGATGAAGACTTAGAAGGACTTTTAGAAGTGCTTACAAAAATTCAACCGTATGCATGGGAGCATCGTTATAAACTAGGGGCTACATTGGCGTTAATTGGTCAATATGATGTGGCCTATAAATGGTTGCGTAGTATGCAAAAACGTGGCTATTCGGGGGATGCAGGATTTTATTTCTGGCTGTCACATGCAGCTTATTTCTCAGGTCATGAAGAGAGCTCAAGAAATGCCTGGGCACAATTAATAGAGCTAGACCCTGAAAAAGAAGGATTTGAACCGTGGCGACAACTGGATAGTACGTTTGAGCTTGATGCACTAGAGCATGATCGTGAATATATTCTTGAAAAGTTACAAAGTGAATATGAAAGTGATCGTATTTTTGGACTGTTTTTATTAAGCCGTTCGGCACATAAGCAAGAAATACTTTCACATCCAAAATGGATTAATGTTGAGCATTATGGTCCATTTGAAAAGTTATTTTTAGCTTATGCACTTGGCCATAAGTTTGATGAGAAAAACAAGCTTGAGGCTAGTTTTTTACGTGCTGTAAAGGTTCCAGAAGTTTTATTTGAACAATATGGCAAGTTAACAACGGTTGTAGTCCCGATGTTCCAGATGTGGTTTGTACTTTGTGAACGTGCTTTAGATGGAAATTATCGCTTTACGAATCCCGCGGCAATTGCAGGAGCAAATGATTATTTATTCCGGACTTCCCGAATGTTAAAAGTGACAAAGAAGGCAATAGCTGAACAATATGAAATTTCTGTGTCAACTTTAACGAAGTATATCGAGGAGATATTAGATTTCTTACCGGAAAGCGAAGAACAATAGCATCGTTCATGAGCAACTTAGTTGAATAACTGCGGTGTTTAACTTACGATGAATATACAAATGTACTATTAGAAATGTATTGATTTTTTAGGAGGCAATATCCATGTCAGAAGAAAAGATTTTTGATGTCATAATTATCGGTGCAGGTCCTGCTGGGATGACTGCTGCAGTATATACTTCACGTGCCAATCTTTCTACATTAATGCTTGAGCGCGGTATTCCAGGTGGTCAAATGGCTAGTACGGAAGAAGTTGAAAACTACCCGGGGTTTGATACAATTTTAGGTCCTGAACTATCTACGAAAATGTTTGACCATGCGAAAAAATTTGGTGCTGAATATGCATACGGCGATGTAACTGAAATCATCGATGGTGAAGAGTATAAAATTATTAAAGCTGGTGCGAAAGAATTTAAAACACGTGCAATCATTCTTTCAACGGGTGCTGAATATAAAAAAATGGGTGTGCCAGGTGAAAAAGAACTTGGTGGACGTGGCGTTAGTTACTGTGCAGTATGTGACGGTGCATTCTTTAAACAAAAAAATCTTGTTGTTGTAGGTGGCGGCGACTCAGCGGTTGAAGAGGGCGTGTACTTAACGCGCTTTGCTGAAAAAGTAACGATTGTTCATCGTCGTGATAAATTACGTGCGCAAAAAATACTTCAAGATCGTGCCTTTGCCAACGATAAAATTGATTTCATCTGGAACGCTACAGTGAAAGAAATTAACGAAGCAAACGGTAAAGTAGGTAGTGTAACGTTACAATCAACAGTTGATGGTAGTGAAACTGAATTTGCTACAGATGGTGTATTTGTTTATATTGGTATGTTGCCATTAACAAAACCATTTGAGTCACTTGGTGTTTTAAATGATGCCGGTTATATTGTGACGAATGAAAAAATGGAGACGGCTGTACCAGGAATTTTTGCAGCTGGTGACGTTCGTGAAAAAACATTACGTCAAATTGTAACGGCAACAGGTGATGGAAGTATTGCAGCGCAATCAGTTCAACATTATATTGAAGAGTTAATGGAAAAAATTAATGCATAGAATATACAATTTTTAACATAGTTTTAATATAGCTGTAACTTGAATGACATATAAAAGCTGTATGATAAAAAGTGTAATTAGCAATCCCCCTTTTATTTTGTTTAGTAGGTTGTTCCCGCCTAAATAGGTGAGAACAACCTGCTTTTTTATGTTATGTGAGGATAGATAGTACTATCCTTTGTATACAATGCACTGGTCTTGTTATAATAGGGGAAGAATGTGAAAGAGATTAGAGGTGTGCCTATGCAAAGAATTGCAAACTTACTAGCGGTAAAGGGTGGTCAAGTTTTATTACTCCAAAAGCCGAGACGTGGTTGGTATGTAGCACCGGGCGGTAAAATGGAAAGCGGCGAATCTATTTATGAAGCGGCCGTGCGAGAATTTAAAGAAGAAACAAATGTAACACCATTGCATACACACTTAAAAGGCGTTTATACAATGGTCATTAAAGAAGATCAAGAAACAGTTGATGAATGGATGCTTTACACATTTGTCGCAACAGATGTTGAAGGTGAGTTATTTACGGAAACACGTGAAGGAACACTTGCTTGGCATCCAATTGAAAAGCTTAAAGACTTACCGATGGCTGAAGGAGACCGTACAAATTTATTGTTTGCAGTTGAGCAATCAGGTATTCAGTATGGTACATTTGAATATACAAGAGATTTCCAATTGTTACATGAAAAAATACAAATATCTAAAGAATAAGCTATACACATTTCTGCCGTTTACACGAAAAAAGTGGGAGCGACCTCATAAGTTGCGGAGTGAATGTCCTAAAACACATTAAAGGAGCTGAATGCAGTGGTAGGCGATAGTCAACAATGCACACATGAATTAGTCATTATTACAGGTATGTCTGGCGCAGGAAAAACTGTAGCAATTCAAAGTTTTGAAGATTTAGGGTATTACTGTATTGACAATTTACCACCTGCATTGTTAACGACGTTTTTAAGATTACTTCGAGACACAGGCAAAAATATTACACGAATTGCAGCTGTAATGGATATGCGTGGCGGTGATTTTTTTGATTCTTTAATTGATGCACTTGATCTTATGTTGCGAGAAGGCGATATTTCTCCACGTATTTTATTTTTAGATGCGGATGACGAGACCCTTGTTCGCAGATATAAGGAAACTAGACGATCACATCCTTTAGCAGCGAATGGTTTGCCGTTAGAAGGTATTAAACAAGAACGTAGACTGTTATCAGAAGTGAAAGGCCGAGCTAACTTGGTTTACAATACGTCCAATTTGAAACCAAAAGAATTACGTGAGAAGATTGCAAAAGAATTTGCTAGTGATGCAAAAAGTGTATTCTCGGTCAATATCATGTCATTTGGTTTTAAACATGGTATGCCTATCGATGCTGATTTAGTGTTTGATGTGCGTTTTTTAAAAAATCCATATTATGTAGAAGAATTGCGCCCTAAAACTGGCTTGCAAACTGAAGTTTCCTCGTATGTACTTGCTTTAGATGATACCAAAACGTTAATTCAAAAACTAACGGATTTGTTTGAATTCATGATTCCTCTGTATAAACAAGAAGGGAAATCGCAGCTTGTCATTGCATTTGGTTGTACAGGGGGACAACATCGTTCTGTCACACTTGCTGAATATTTTGGTGCCTATTTAAATAAAAACGAAGAAACCGTTATAACACACCGTGACATCAATCGTAGAAAGGATTGAGTGAATGAAAAAGAAGCAGACGAAGCTTGTCGTCATTGGAGGTGGTACAGGGCTATCCACATTGCTACGTGGATTGAAACATCATCCTTTTGAAATTACGGCAATTGTAACAGTAGCGGATGATGGTGGGTCCTCAGGCCGCTTACGTGATGACTATGATATTCCACCACCTGGAGATGTTCGGAATGTTATAGCAGCATTATCAGATGTTGAACCACTAGTGGAGCAAATGTTTCAGTATCGTTTTTCGGCATCAGAAGAATTAAGTGGACATTCACTTGGAAATTTAATGTTAACTGCTTTAACGGATATTACTGGGGATTTTAACCATGCTATTAGTGAGATGGGCAAAGTGTTAAAAGTACATGGTCGCGTTATACCTGCTGCTAATAAAAAGATTTCACTTCATGCAGAATTTGAGGATGGTACTATTGTTGAAGGTGAATCGAAAATTCCGCAGGCAAATAAACGCATCAAGAGTTTATCTTTAGTGCCAGAAGATGTGCAACCACTTCCAGAAGCTATCCGAGCAATTAAACAAGCAGATTATATTTTGATTGGACCAGGAAGTTTATATACAAGTATTATCCCTAATTTGCTTGTAAAAGAAATTGGGGAGGCAGTTGTACGTGCAAAAGGTCATAAAATTTATATATGCAATCTAATGACCCAAAAAGGTGAGACGATAGCATATACCGCAGGCGATCATGTAAGAGCAATTAATGACCATGTCGGCAGAAAATTTATCGATGCAATTTTAGTAAATGATGAAACTCTACCGAATCCTGTAAAAGAATTGTATAAGGAAGAACAAGCAGAACCCGTTACATTTGATGTAGAGATGCTCGAAAGTATAGGCTTAGAAGTTATTCAACGTGATATTGCAACAATACGTCTGGATGGAACTGTACGTCATAATGCTACAAATGTTGCGGAATGGTTGGTAGAGTATGTAGAAGAACATAAGATGGGACTAGCAAAAAAACTATAATTGAATCATAAAGAGAATTTGTTGTATATGATAAAATGAACATATACATAGAAATGAATAATGAAAGGAGGTTAGGAGATGTCTTTTGCCTCAGAAACCAAAAAAGAACTAACACAAATAGAAGCAGATGATCAATGTATGAAAGCGGAAGTATCCGCGTTAATTCGTATGAATGGTTCGTTATCTTTTGCCAATAAGCAACTTAGTTTAGATGTACAAACGGAAAACGCAGCGATTGCTAGAAGACTTTATACAATTATGAAAAAGTTGTATCCTTATAATGTCGAACTACTCGTACGAAAAAAAATGCGTCTGAAAAAGAATAACGTTTACATTTGTCGTGTTCGCGACGGTGCTAGAGAGCTACTGATTGATTTGGCGATTATCTCGGATGACTTTCAATTTAATCATACAATTTCAAGAGAATTGATTAAAAAGAGTGGTCAAAAAAGAGCCTATTTGCGTGGGGCATTTTTAGCAGGAGGCTCGGTGAATAATCCAGAAACGTCTGCCTACCACCTAGAAGTATATTCATTATACAAAGAGCATGGTGAGGCACTCATGGATTTAATGAATGAGTTTGACCTAAATGCTAAGACGATTGAGCGTAAAAAGGGCTTTGTCACTTATTTAAAAGAAGCAGAAAAGATTTCTGACTTTCTAAATATCGTCGGTGCTCATCAAGCGATGATGAAATTCGAAGATGTACGAATTTTACGGGATATGCGAAATAGTGTAAATCGTATTGTAAACTGTGAAACAGCGAATTTAAATAAAACGATTGGTGCGGCATTACGCCAAGTCGATAATATACGTTTTATCGAAAATTCAATAGGGTTAGACCAATTACCTGAAAAACTGCGTGAAATTGCCCGTTTAAGGGTAGAATATCAAGACGTAACATTGAAAGAACTAGGTGAAATGGTTTTGAGTGGCACTGTGAGTAAGTCGGGTGTCAATCATCGATTACGTAAAATTGACGAAATTGCAGATGCATTGCGACGTGGCGAAAAAGTAGGTGGCTAAACTTCCATACTTTTTCGGCATAAAAGTAATGCACAATCGCTTATTGTTCTTTTCATAACAATTAAGGTAAGATTAAATAAAAGATGAACGGTACTGAAGGGGAGTTTTGCGAATGATTGAGAAAAGAGTCGAAGTAAAATTAAAATTAGGTTTACAAGCTAGACAAGCAGCGTTGTTTGTACAGGAAGCGAATCGTTTCAATGCAGATGTTTTCCTTGAGAAAGATGAGAAAAAAGTAAATGCGAAATCCATTATGGGTGTTATGAGCTTAGCAATCGCTAAAGGGACAGAGGTCGTTTTAAGCGGTGAGGGCAACGATGCTGAGCAAGCGGTTACATCGTTAGCAACGTTGATTCAAAAAGCAGATTAAAGAATAAAGATGTAGTTAGAAAAAAACCTCTAAGCTATTAGACTTAGAGGTTTTTTATTATTTACGGTCGCTACGGCTGAAGATGTGGTCGATTAAACCATATTCTTTGGCACGTTCAGCTGTCATGAAGTTATCACGATCAGTATCTCTTGCGATAACTTCAATTGGTTGACCAGTACGTTCTGATAAAATAGTGTTTAATTTTTCACGCAAGAATAGAATGCGTTTTGCAGCGATTTCAATTTCAGTCGCTTGACCTTGTGCTCCACCAAGTGGTTGGTGAATCATTACTTCTGCATTTGGTAATGCACAACGTTTACCTGGTTCACCAGCAGCAAGTAGGAATGCACCCATTGATGCAGCCATACCAATACAGATTGTTTGTACTTTAGGTTTGATAAATTGCATTGTGTCGTAAATCGCCATACCAGCTGTAATAGAACCACCTGGAGAGTTGATGTAAAGTGAAATATCCTTATCTGGATCTTCTGCTTCTAAGAATAAAAGCTGTGCAACGATTGAATTGGCTACATTGTCATCAATTGCGCTACCTAATAAAATGATACGATCTTTAAGTAGGCGTGAGTAGATGTCATATGCACGTTCACCACGACTAGTTTGTTCAATAACTGTAGGAATTAAATTCATGTTAAATCCTCCTTAAAAAGCTAAATTCGAGTACTTTTGCTGAAATTGACCAAAATATCTCAGCTGTAACTTTATCATACACATTATAGTCAGGGAAGGTCAAATATTAACGCTGATAATGTGAAATTTATTAAAAATAAATTTTTTTCAAATAAAAGTAAAGCAGTAGTTGAAATATAAGCAAGACATTTGTATAATAGAATGATCGTAGTTAAAGTACCATGTAGTTAAGTTTCAAAGGATACTCTCCGTTAGGCTTTGTCATGAAGGCTTTAGGTGCGTACTTTTTTTATGTTCAATTGCCCTCGTGGTGTAATGGATAACACGTAAGATTCCGGTTCTTGCACTGGGGGTTCGATTCCCTCCGAGGGCGCCATTTTACTATTGCATATGCCTTGTGATTAATATAAGAAGCCTTGCAAACGTTACTGTACCAACGTTTGTGAGGTTTTTCCTTTTTTAACCTCATTATAAAGAAGTCGTTAAAAATCGATAGAAAACGGAACTACACTACACAAATACTACACAAATACTACACATGCTACACCACTTTTTCCTCTATCATCTTTTCGTAAACCATCAATGCTTTTTCTTCTTCACGTGCACGTAATTCACGAAGTACGTGTGCATATGTTTGCATTGTCGTCTGGATAGAGTCATGCCCTAATCTTTCTGATACATATTGAACATTGATCCCTTCGTACAATAATACGCTTGCATGTGTATGACGTAAACCATGACATGTAATTTCTTTTATCCCTAACTTAGTCAGGATATTTTTTAAAGTCTTATTAGCAGCGTTATTGCTCACAACTTTAAGATTCCCAACTGAATGGAAAACTAAACCATTATCATCTTCTTTTTCTGATTCGAAAATCTTTCAAAATCGCCATTACACGCTTTTCAATGGGAATTGTACGTTCCGATGCTGTGTTTTTCAAATCTGTGAATCCATTGCCATTGCGATAATCCCATGCCTGGTAAATGTATATCTGATTTGATTCAAAATTAATTGCGTCTTTTGTTAAACCAACAAGCTCACCAAAACGCATACCTGAGACCAACCTAAGTAGTATTAAATAATGTGATGTGGCTGATGAATTATTTAAAAGATAGTTATAAAGCTTTTTGCTATCATCGTAACCAATGTGTTTCTCACTCGCTTTTTTAGCAGGGACAGCGCCTCCTATTTGCGCTTTACGATAAAGTCAGTAGCAATGTAACCCTCATCAATTGCGTCCTTTACACAAGCTCTTATATGCGTATTAAGTTTACGCACAGATTCCTTTGCATGGGATTTAGCATATTCATCTAAAAAAGTCTGATATCCATCGCTACTTATTTTTGGATAGGCTTGTCTTTAAAATATTCCTTGGCCCGGTTTAATGAATCCTTGTAGCGCCGATAAGTATTTACGTGCTTACCACTTTTAAACTTTTCAACCCATACCTCGAAAAAATCGGCAAATGCCTTATCTCGTGTTAGAACATTGCCACCTTTCTGCAAAATCGTATTCGACATTAAAAAGATACTGTATATGTAGTATAGTTTTAGCGTTTGCTTTTTTTTGTAGCAGCTTCTTGCTCAGCTTTTAAACGAGCTTCTTCCTCTATTTTAGCCTTAGCTTCAGCTTCAACTTCAACTTTAGCTTTTTGTTCAGCCAAAGCTTTTTCTTCAGCTTCTTTAGCCTCACGCGAAGACCGTAGCGGAAATCTACGGTTTTTATGAGAATACATTGTAAAATATGGATAATCAACACGCCTGCTTTTCGGAATCATCTTAACGTACAAAATTTCCGTTTTGGTAGTGGAATCCTTATAATAAAAGAAAGAATATTTATAATCATGTGTGAAAGGTGGATATAAAGTGAAAGTTTTTGGAACAAAAAGTGGTGAATTTAAATTAAAGAAGAACAAATCGCATGTAAATGATGATAAAACATTACGCGCGAGTGATGTGCAACAGCTAGATTTAACGTGGTTTCCAATTGTGAAAGATTTTGAAGTGGTAGTAACAGAAGATACTAACATGCTCTCATTTTATAGCGCGAAAAGAAAGGAACAGCTGACGACGTTTCCTCGGCATTATGCATTGGAAGAATGGGATGAAGAAGATATCCCATTAGGAACTCGCACAGAGCCGTATATTGATCGAAAAGAAAGCTGGCAAGTAAGGATATTCGAGGAGAATAACTTCGTTTATATTTTACAGGGCCATAATAAAAACATACATACATGGTATAAAACACCGAGAAATACATATTTGAAACAATGGATAAAACTATTGAAGCGATACTGGCAGACAAACATCGTCATTGGTACAACGAGTGGTGAATTTAATATTAGAAGCATCAATCAAGAAGCACATATTAATAATGGAGGACTGTTAAAAAATATAAATAATGATAATTTGCATAAGGTAAAGTTGGCATCTTTCCCGATTGTAGAGGATTTCGAAATTTTAGTGGGGAAGAAAAAAATCGATTATTTTTATTTTTATAGTGCAAGTAGAAATGAAATATTGAACAATTTTTGGGGCTGGCCTTCATTTGCTAATTTTTTGAGCAGTACGAACATTTCCATCGATAGGCCTTTTAGTGACGTTGATCAAGGCTGGCAAGTTATCATATTTGAGCATGGAGAATTTGTTTATGTATTAAGTGGTGGAGAATATACAAACAAGAAAAATATTATAAAAAAATGGTACAAAGTAAAAAAAGAAATGTTTGAACTTGAGTGCTATAAGTTGCTGAAAGAAAATTGTCGCTAGTTTAGAACCCTTTCTTCTATATATTATATTCTTCAGGAGCAACAAATTTTCTGTTAAAATGCATTTTATCTATTGATAAAGATAGTACTTCCTAGTAGAGTAAAAGAGGTAAATTAAGTGCAAAAAAATTAAGTGTTTTTATCTACAACACAGATACTACACAACTACCTTATAAAACATTGATATAATGCACTTTTACTATGCCCTCCGAGGGTGCCATTTTAATAGTGCATATGCCTTGTGATTAATATAATAAACCTCACAAATGTTACTGTACCAACATTTGTGAGGTTTCTCTTTTTTGCAAATTCCCTAAAAGTTGTGAAAAGTCATTAGAGAACTATACTACACATCTTCATCTGTATCTTCTTTGTAAATGTATAATACTTTTTAATCCTCACGAGAAAGTTATTCCCTGAATCCTTTATGTTTTTAGTTACAACCTTAAGATTCCCAATATGGTGGTAAAGTAAACCAGTTTCTTTATCTTATATAGTGTTTATGTATTTTCTAACCGAGTGTTTTTCTTATATATAAAATCTGATTAAAATTCATGAATTTGAAACATTTCTATTGATAAAGATTCTAAATCCTAGTACAGTATTAGAGGTGTTGTTTGGTAAAGTAACTATTGGTAACAAGTAGCTTAGTTTAAGCTTGCTATAACATACTTATATTATGCCCTTTGTGGCGCCATTTTTCTGATTGATTAAGTAGAATTTTTCCGATAAGTAGTTTAGCAGCCTACTTAATGGAAAGGTGAAAGGTAAGATTAGGAATACTGTTTCATCAGCTTTATTCCCTAATTACATCCTTTCGAACCTAAAAGATGCAACAACTCCAAAATACTTTTAGTGAACATATCGAACGTGAGACTAGTTAGCTAGTCCAAAAAAGAATCCCTATCTGAGGGGGATTCTTTTTTGTTTTACTAAAATAAATAATTAAGAAGAAAAACCATTCGTAGCGTAGTAGCAATGAATGGTTTTTTTGTTTTAATGGAGGGGATTTTTTGTTGTTGCGAAGGCATCGAGCATTTGGCGCATATCTTGTTCAGAGTATTGCGGGACTTGATAGTAGCCATGTTTGTTTTGGTAAATGGATATTTCGTAGGCCATTTCGATGCAGTTGGGGATACTATCAGCAACGACACGACGAACCACAGGGTTGGTTGTTTCTAGTGCAGCAGAGGTCATGCCTTTTGCTGCGCCTTTATGTGCACCGAGTAAGAAGCCTGAAATTGTTTCATCGTTAATTTCATTCGCATTTTGCATCGGTGTTTTAGGTTGGCCTGGTTTTAGGCCATATGTGAAGTTATTGCCTGTTTCCATTTGATAACGCCCAGTTGGTACAGATGGGTCATGACCAGTCTTGTAGGATTCAACAATGGTATTATAAGCGCCAACTGTGAAATTGTATTGACGATCTAAAATACTGAGTAGCTCGGGGTCTTTTACATGAGGACGCAAAATAATGGATTGATTGAGCCCTGCAATAATCTCACCAATTGTTTCATGCATGTCCATCATTTCATGACCACCATGATTTAGGCTTTGTTGTTGATTGAATGATGAATTAGGTTGCTCATTAGAAAATGATTGTGACAATTAAATTCCTCCTCTGTGACAATTTTTGATGCAGTATGTAGTATGGTTGAAATTTTGTTTTTCATACGAGAAAAGAGCAGTTGTAATATACGCGATTTTTTGGTTATTTCTAAAGTTTTATTAATGATAAATAATAAATGAAATATAGTAAAAAACATTTATTTCAAATATTGACAACTACATATGAATTGGTATAATTTTCTTGTATCGACATTCGATATAGCGATAGCTGATATAAGGAGGAGTCAATTTGAAAAAGAGATTTTTACCAACATCATTAGCAGTTATTTTAGCTGCATCTGTTGTCTATCCTGTCACAATGCAAGAAGTGCGAGCGGTAAATGAACCAAACAAGAGTGTACTTGCAGTGACACAAGAAAAACGATTATCGGTGAAGGAATTTCTTGATTTGGCAGTAACTACTTTAACGTTCCAACACGGTTCAGACACAATGCGTAAGCAAGTGATTGCTGAATTGGTGAAAGATGGAGAGTTGAAAAATGAAAATTTTAACATTAAACATGATGAAGTTGCTCGTGTTTTGGTAAGAGCGCTTGGTCAAGAGGAAAATGAAAAAAGCCTGACAGAATACAAAGCAAAAGCGGAAGTGCTTGGCTTGTTTGAAGGAATTTCGAATGAATTTACTACAATTACTGAAAAAGATGCAACGATTATTTTGAGTAATAGTCTGAAAGTTAAAAATGCAACGGATAATAAAGGTGTAAAAGAGATTTCGGTAGAGGATTTCATGCGTAAACCTGGAAACGTTGCTTATGAACTTTCACCGGATGGAAATTACATCACATACGCTTCAGATTGGGAAAATCGATTAAATGTATTCGTGAAAAAAATGAATGATGATAGTGAACCAGTACGTGTTTCTAACTCAAAAGATCGTGATATTGGAGGGTTCTTCTGGAAAGGTGATACGCTTCTTTATTTAAAAGATAACGGTGGTGATGAAAATTTCCATATTTACTCTTCTACATTTAATGGATTAGAGGAAAAAGATTTAACGCCATATCCTGGTGTAACTGTTGGCATGTTAAGTAGTTTAGAAGGTGTTAAAGATGAAATACTAATCATGATGAATAAAGAAGATGCTACAGTGTTTGATGTTTATAAGTTTAATGTGAAAACGGGCGATACGACACTTGTTGCAAAAAATCCTGGAAATATTCTTAGCTGGATAGCTGATCGAAACGGGAATATTCGAATTGCAGTGGCATCAGATGGTGTCGAAGGAGTTATTTTATATCGCGAAACAGAGAAGGATGAATTTAAGCCTTTTATTGAGATAGAAGCAGGGGATGATGTTACGCCAATAGCATTCTCAAAAGATAATAAGTATATTTACGCAAAGTCTAATAAAGGAAGAGACAAAGTCGAGATAGTGAAATACGACTTAGAAGGTAATGAAACAGTTATTATGTCACATCCGGATGTAGATGTCTCGGGCGTATTATATAATTCGTTGCAAGACAAAATATTATACGGAGCTTATGTAACAGATAAAGTACATTATAAGTTTTATGATAATAACTTTGAACAGTTATTCCGTAAAATTCAAAATAAATTAGGTGTAAAAGAAAGTGAATTGGGCATTAATGATTTTAATAAAGAAATGACAAAGTTTATCGTGAGTATTTCAAGTGACACATTGTTCGGCAAATACTATTACTATGACTCAACAACAGATGAATTATCAGAGCTTGCTACTTTAAGTTCGTGGTTAAAGTCAGAGGAACTGGCTGAGATGCATCCTATTTCTTATACGAGTCGGGATGGTTTAACAATTAACGGCTATTTAACATTGCCGAAAAATAAGAAAGCTGAGGATTTACCTCTAATCGTTAACCCGCATGGTGGACCTTGGGCACGTGATATGTGGGGCTTTAATCCGGAAGTACAACTTTTAGCGAATCGTGGATATGCGGTTTTACAAGTGAACTTCCGCTCGTCGACTGGTTACGGCAAAGAATTCCTACAAGCAGGCAATAAACAATGGGGCTTAAAAATTCAAGATGATATAACTGATGGCGTCCAATGGGCAATTGATCAAGGTATTGCAGATCCTAAGCGTATTGGTATTTACGGTGCATCATTTGGTGGTTATGCGACATTAGCAGGCATCACATCAACACCAGACTTGTACGCAGCAGCAGTCGATTATGTAGGAGTATCGAATATTTTCACGTTCTTAGATACAGTACCACCTTATTGGGACACAATGCGTAATATGCTATATGAGAGAGTAGGGCATCCAGAAAAGGATAAAGAATTGTTAACGGCAGTTTCGCCAGTGTTCCATGTTGATAAAATTAAAACACCTTTATTTGTAGCACAAGGTGCGAACGATCCGCGTGTTAATCAAGCGGAATCAGACCAAATTGTTGAAGCGCTCCGTGCTAGAGGTGTAGACGTAGAATACATGCTGAAAGAAAATGAGGGCCATGGCTTCGCAAACGAAGAAAATAGTATCGAGTTTTATAATGCGATGATAAAATTCTTCGATAAACATCTAAAATAAATTGTTTTGAGGCTGAGCAGGAATTGACCTTCCTGTTCAGCCTTTTATAATGAGAGACAGGAGGTGCTTTTTATGCATATAAAATACTATGGTAGAGCAAATTGTGAATTATGTGTGGAGGGACTTCGCACTTTAAAGCTCGTACAGGATGATTTAGCTTTTGAAATTGAAATTATAGATATAGAAGAAAATGATGCAATTAACGAGAAGTATATGTTAATGATTCCTGTTGTGGAAAAAGAAGGTCGGATATTGAAGTACGGATATTTGGATTACGCAACATTACTCGAAGCACTTGAATAAAAAGTGCTTTTTTTTGATAAAATAATTTGTATTTTACTGCGCTACGTATTATAATCATTTTGTAAGTGGGACATAATATTATGCAGTGGGACCAAAAGTGACCCGCGTTATGAAAAAAGAGGGTGCATGAATATTTTATCGACACATGAGGCACAAAAAAAATTGCTTCCGGAGATGTGCCAACTCCTCCTAACAAGGTACCGAATTTTGCAAACAGTACATTTGATGCAACCGATTGGAAGACGAGTTCTTGCAGAGACGCTAAAAATGACAGAGCGAGAAGTTCGCAAAGAAACTGAAATTTTACGTGAGCAAGTGTTATTAGAATCGGATAAATCGGGAATGTTATGTACTGAGGACGGTTTAGCTGTAATCGAGCAATTGCAAGAAATGGTATATGAATGGACTGGTTTAACACATCTAGCGCTAACGCTAAAAGAGGGTTTAGGTGTGCAAAGTGTTATTGTTGTACCTGGCAATTACGATGAAGATGAGACAGTGTTAACGTTACTCGGTAAGGAAGCGGCAAAGCACTTCAATGAGTCGATTAGTAGCGGACAAATTGTGGCAGTCACTGGTGGCAAAACAGTCGCTTCATTAGCCCAATTTTTAGAATTGGACAATGAACGACAAAATGTAACATTTGTCGCTGCACGAGGCGGTATTGGTCATGAGATGCAAATGCAGGCAAATACACTCGTTGCAATGTTTGCTGCAAAAATGGATGCACAATACCGAACGCTATTTTTACCGGAGCATTTGAGTGAACAGGCGTATCAGGCGATGTTAACAGAGCCAATGGTAGTTGACATGATGAAGTACTACGATCAGTCAGATTGTGTCATTCATGGAATTGGTTCCGCTGAGGAAATGGCGATTCGTCGTAATTCTTCACCCGATGATTTACGGATTCTTGAAGAGAAAGGGGCTGTCAGTGAAGCATTCGGTTATTATTTCAATGCCGATGGTGAAATTGTACATCGTATTCGTACGATTGGTATCCAACTCGAACAAGTGAAAAAATGTAATAACTTAATAGCGGTAGCAGCCGGTAAACAGAAAGTGAATCCGATTTTATCTTATTTTAAGGTAGCGCCAAAGCAAACTGTTTTCATAACAGATGAGGCGACAGCGAAGGCTATAGCAGAAAGTTTACTGTAATAAAATATATAAAACATTATTGGAGGAATTGACAATGGCATTACAATTAGCGATTAATGGATTTGGACGTATTGGACGTGTAGTATTTCGTGAGGCAATGAAGCATGATGAAATCGAAGTGGTAGCAATTAATGATTTAACAGATGCTGCTCAACTGGCACACTTATTAAAATATGACTCAGTACACGGTATCTTTGATGGTGATGTTCATGCTGATGGCGATTCTATCGTAGTGAATGGTAAAAAAATTAAAGTATCAGCTGAAAAAGATCCTTCTAAATTACCTTGGGGTGAACTAGGTGTAGACGTAGTTCTTGAATGTACAGGTCGATTCAAAACGAAGGAAGAAGTAGGCATGCATATTGAAGCAGGTGCGAAAAAAGCAATTCTTTCTGCGCCAGGTAACGGTATGCCAACATTTGTAATGGGTGTAAACAACGAAGACTATAACCCAGAAACAGATCACGTATTCTCAAATGCTTCTTGTACAACAAACTGCTTAGCTCCAGTAGCAAAAGTTTTAGATGAGAAATTCGGTATCGTGCGCGGTATGATGACTACAATTCACTCATACACAAACGACCAACGTATCTTAGATTTACCACATGCTGACGCTCGTCGTGCTCGTGCAGGTGCAGTTTCAATGATTCCAACTACTACTGGTGCTGCTGTAGCGGTATCAAAAGTTTTACCACAATTAAAAGGTAAACTAGATGGTTTCTCAATGCGTGTACCTACACCAAACGTATCTTGTGTAGACTTAGTAGTTGAACTTAAAGAAGAAGTTACTAAAGAGTCAATTAACGAAGCCTTAAAAGCAGCATCTGAAGGTGAACTAAAAGGTATCTTAGGTTACAACGAACTTCCATTAGTATCAATTGACTACAATGGTAACAACCATTCTTCTACTGTAGATGGTCTTTCAACAATGGTAATGGAAAACCGCATGGTAAAAGTTTTAGCTTGGTATGACAATGAAGTTGGCTATTCAACTCGTTTAATGGATTTAGCACTTTATGTGTATAAACGCGGTATTAACACTAAATAAGTGTCATTATTCGTAATTCAAAGTAAAAAGTGTGACATAATACGACTTTTTACGTCTAAAAAGTATAGCCTTTATAATATCAAAAAGATATAATATACGAGGGTAAAAGGAGTAAGGAACATTTATCCTTACTCCTTTTTTGATAAAATATACGATTTAAGTTTTTACCAGTCACTATGAAATAACTTTTGCTACGAATATAGCTGGTAAACGTCCATTTTTGAAAATTTGGTATTGGGGAAAAGTGTGCAAAACCAAGATGGGTGAGGCACTTACACCTATTAACCAACCAACTTTGAAGGGGGTTTCTTCATGTTAAATAAGAAGACGATGCAAGACATTGATGTAAAAGGTAAACGAGTTTTTGTACGAGTAGATTTCAACGTACCAATGGAAAACGGTGCAATCACTGACGAAACACGTATTCGCGCTGCAATTCCAACAATTAAGTATTTAGTGGAGCAAGGCGCTAAAGTAATTTTAGCTTCTCACTTAGGACGTCCAAAAGGTGCAGTTAATGAAGATATGCGCTTAACAGCAGTTGGTATTCGATTAGCTGAATTAATCGGTAAACCAGTGACAAAATTGGATGAGTCAATTGGTGAATCAGTAGAAGCAGCAGTTGCTAAAATGCAAGATGGAGACATTGTGCTACTTGAAAACGTGCGCTTCCATGCGGGTGAAGAGAAAAATGATCCGACACTTGCAGAACAATTTGCTCGTGTTGCAGACGTTTATGTTAATGATGCATTCGGTGCAGCTCACCGCGCCCACTCTTCAACAGAAGGTATTGCAAAACATGTTCCAGCTGTAGCAGGTTTCTTAATGGAGAAAGAATTAGATGTGCTTGGTAAAGCATTATCTGAACCAGAGCGTCCATTTACAGCTATTATTGGTGGAGCGAAAGTAAAGGATAAAATCGGCGTAATTGAAAGCTTACTTGAAAAAGTAGACCATTTAATTATCGGCGGTGGCTTATCTTACACATTCCTTAAAGCACAAGGCTATGATGTCGGACAGTCTCTTTTAGAAGAAGATAAAATTGAATTAGCTAAAGGATTCATTCAAAAAGCTAAAGATAAAGGCGTACAATTACACATGCCTATCGATGCAGTTGTTGCAAATGAATTCTCTAAAGATGCAGAGACACAAGTTGTTGATGTAGATGCGATTCCATCTGACTGGATGGGTCTTGATATCGGACCGAAAACTGCAGCGAACTTCGCTGAAGTTATCAAAAGTTCGAAGTTAATCATTTGGAACGGACCAATGGGTGTGTTTGAAATGGATAAATTCGCAAATGGTACAAAAACTGTAGCAGACGCGATGGCTACAACAGCTGGCTATACTGTAATCGGTGGTGGCGACTCAGCTGCAGCAGTAGAAAAATTCAATGTTGCTGATAAAATGGACCACATCTCAACAGGTGGCGGCGCTTCCTTAGAGTTAATGGAAGGTAAAGAATTACCAGGTATTCTAGCGTTAAACGATAAATAAGTTATGGGAGGCACTATCCATGCGTAAACCAATTATTGCAGGTAACTGGAAAATGTATAAATCATTTGAAGAGGCGGTTCAATTTGTTGATACTGTATTGGACAAAATCCCTTCAAACGATAAAGTAGACGCAGTTATTTGCGCACCAGCTCTTTATTTACCAACTCTTGTGCAAGTTGCAGGTGAATCAGATCTTGCAATCGGTGCGCAAAATATGCACTACGAAAACGAAGGTGCGTTCACAGGGGAAATCAGCCCTACACAATTAGCAAGTATTGACGTGGACTATGTAATTTTAGGTCATTCAGAACGTCGTGAATATTACAATGAAACAGATGAAGCAATTAACAAAAAAGTTGCAGCGGCTCTTGCACATAACATTGTGCCAATTATTTGCTGTGGTGAAACGTTAGAAGAACGTGAAGCGGGTACGACTGAACAAAAAGTGGCTGGTCAAATTACTGCTGCACTTAAAGGTTTCTCAGCACAAGAAGTTGAACATATGGTGATTGCTTACGAACCAATCTGGGCAATCGGTACAGGCAAAACTGCGACAGCTGAAGATGCTAACCAAGTATGTGGAGCTATTCGCGGTGTTATTGAAAAATTATACAGTGCTGAAACAGCAAAAACTGTTCGTATACAATACGGCGGAAGTGTGAAACCTGATAATATCGTAGAGCTACTTTCTAAAGAGCATATTGATGGCGCTTTAGTTGGTGGTGCGAGTCTTCAACCAGAGTCATATTTAAAATTATTGGAGGCGGCAGCAAATGCCTAAACAGCCAGTAGCATTAATTATTTTAGATGGTTTTGCGTTCCGTGATGAAACATTCGGAAATGCAGTAGCACAAGCGAAGAAACCAAACTTCGATCGTTATTGGAGTGAATTTCCTCATTCTACATTAACAGCAGCTGGTGAAGCAGTAGGGTTACCAGACGGTCAAATGGGGAACTCTGAGGTTGGGCATTTAAACATTGGTGCTGGTCGTATCGTGTACCAAAGTTTAACGCGCTTGAACAAATCGATTCGTGAAGGTGATTTCTTTACAAATCAAGCATTCTTAGATGCAATTGCGCATGTAAAAGCAAATAACTCTAAGCTTCATTTAATGGGATTATTATCTGATGGTGGTGTGCATAGTCATTATGAGCATATGTTTGCCCTATTGAAGCTTGCTAAAGAGCAAGGTTTAGAGGATGTATTTGTCCATGGTTTCTTAGATGGCCGTGATGTTGGTCCTGCAACAGCACTTGGTTATATTGAAGAAACTGAAAAGCAAATGGCATCAATCGGTGTTGGTAAATTTGCTTCCATTCATGGCCGTTATTATGCAATGGACCGTGACAAACGCTGGGATCGCGTAGCACTTACGTATAACGTGCTTGCCGAAGGTGTTGGCAATACAGCTGATAGTGCTGTTGCTGGTGTTAAGGAATCTTATGAAAAAGATGTAGTTGATGAGTTTGTTGTGCCGTTTAGCATTCATGAACAAGGCAAGGCAGTTGCGACAATCAATGACAATGATGCAGTCATTTTCTTTAACTTCCGACCAGACCGAGCGATTCAACTATCAAAAGTATTTACTAATAGTGATTTTGATGGCTTTGCACTCTCTGCAAAACATCCGAAAAATTTGAAATTCGTATCCTTCACACATTATAGCGATGAAGTGAATGCGCAAGTTGCTTATGAAAATGACAATTTGAAGAATACGATCGGTGAAGTGTTAGCTGCCAATGGTAAAACACAACTTCGTATTGCAGAAACTGAAAAGTATCCGCACGTTACATTCTTTATGAGTGGTGGTCGTGAGGAAACATTCGCTGGTGAAGAACGTATTTTAATCGCTTCTCCAAAAGTAGCAACGTATGATTTAAAACCAGAAATGAGTGCTTATGAAGTAACAGAAGCATTACTAGAAGCGATTGCTGCAGACAGGTTTGACGGCATTATCTTAAACTTTGCTAATCCAGATATGGTTGGTCATAGTGGTATGTTAGAGCCGACGATTAAAGCAATCGAAGTAGTAGATGAATGTCTTGGTAAAGTGGTAGATGCATTGCTTGCTAAAGGCGGCGCAGCTATTATTACTGCTGACCATGGGAACTCTGACGAGGTGTTAACCTTAGAAGGAAATCCGATGACAGCACATACAACTAACCCTGTTCCGGTAATTGTGACAAAATCGAATTTAGTTTTACGAAATGGTGGCATTTTAGCCGATTTGGCGCCAACCATGTTAGAATTATTAGAGGTGTCACAACCTGCTGAAATGACAGGGAAATCATTAATTGAAAAAGAGGAGAATTAATTATGCCATTTATTACACAAGTTTATGCTCGCGAAGTTTTAGACTCTCGTGGTAACCCAACAGTTGAAGTTGAAGTATTTACAGAATCAGGTGCTTTTGGCCGTGCAATCGTACCATCAGGAGCTTCTACAGGTGAATATGAAGCAGTTGAATTACGCGATGGTGACAAATCTCGTTACCTAGGCAAAGGTGTATTAAAAGCAGTTGAAAACGTAAATACAATTATTTCACAAGAATTAGAAGGAAACTACTCTGTTCTTGACCAAGTAGTTGTTGACCAAGCTTTAATCGAGCTTGATGGTACTGAAAACAAAGGTAAATTAGGTGCTAACGCAATCCTAGGTGTATCTATGGCAGTAGCACACGCTGCAGCAGATTATTTAGATCTACCTCTTTATCAATACCTAGGTGGTTTCAACTCAAAACAACTACCTGTACCAATGATGAACATCATCAACGGTGGTGCGCATGCTGATAACAACGTAGATATCCAAGAATTCATGATTATGCCTGTTGGTGCTGAGTCTTTCCGTCACGCATTACGCATGGGTGCTGAAATCTTCCACAACTTAAAAGACGTACTTAAAAACAAAGGTTACAATACAGCTGTAGGTGACGAAGGTGGTTTCGCGCCAAACCTTGGTTCAAACGAAGAAGCGATCACTGTTATTCTTGAAGCAATCGAAAAAGCTGGTTACAAACCAGGCGAGCAAGTTCGTCTTGCAATGGACGTAGCTTCTTCTGAATTGTTCAACAAAGAAGACGGCAAATACCACTTAGATGGTGAAGGCGTTGTAAAAACTTCTGAAGAAATGGTTGATTGGTACGAAGAGTTAACTTCTAAATACCCAATCATCTCAATCGAAGACGGCCTAGATGAAAACGACTGGGCTGGTCATAAATTATTAACAGATCGTATTGGTTCTCGTGTACAATTAGTAGGAGATGATTTATTCGTTACAAATACGAAGAAATTATCTGCTGGTATCGAGCAAGGCGTTGGCAACTCAATCCTTATCAAAGTTAACCAAATCGGTACACTTACAGAAACATTTGATGCTATTGAAATGGCAAAACGTGCTGGTTACACAGCAGTAATCTCTCACCGTTCTGGTGAATCAGAAGATGCAACTATTGCTGATATCGCAGTAGCTACAAACGCTGGTCAAATTAAAACAGGTGCTCCATCTCGTACAGACCGCGTTGCGAAATACAACCAACTTCTTCGCATTGAAGATCAACTTGGTGCAACTGCACAGTTCAATGGTTTAAATTCTTTCTATAATCTAAAATAAGTTCTAGCAACATTTGGGATGTTCTAAAAGCGTGAAAATACTTTTGGAACATCCCTTTTTTTACATATATAATTGGAGTAAAATAGAAATTAAGGGGGAATTTAGATGGGTATTATGCAATCATTAGTAGAAACTTTGCCACTTTTTCATGAAGTCTTCGACAAAGAAATTGCTATCACATTAAACGACATAGAAACGCGATCAGTGGTATTTGTGTTAGATGGTTCGAAAGTGAAATTACATTTAAAACAAGGTACGATTATTGACGATTCACCGGAACTACGAAATGTATTTCAAGGACGAATAGTGAAATGTGATGTTCCAGTAGAAATGTTCGGTTCACCTATGAATAGTGAAATTTATCCGGTGCGTGAAAACGGTAAGGTCGTTGGCGCGCTAAGCTTTATATTTCCAGTAGAAGCACAGCAAAAAGTTGAAGAATATATGCAAAGTCTACAGACTATCATTAATGATTTACAGCTTAAAGTGACTGCTGTTGCTGCACATTCAGAAGAATTATCTGCAACAAGTGAAACGATGACAGATCGCTCAAGACAAGCACTAGAAAACTCCCAACGTTCTAATGAAGTGACGGATTTCATTAAAACTATTTCAAAACAAACAAATTTACTAGGACTCAATGCTTCAATCGAGGCAGCAAGAGCAGGACAATTCGGTGCAGGCTTTAATATCGTGGCACAAGAGGTTCGTAAGCTTTCCAGTGAAACTTCTACCGCAACAGAGCAAATTGAAACATCATTAAAGACCATCACAGGAAATGTACAAGCGTTAATGGACAGCATGGAGCAAATTCAATTAGCTTCTAATGAACAAGCACAACTTGTACAGGAATTCAGTCAGCTTATTGGAAACTTAAGTGATGTTAGTGGTCAAATGGCGTATTTTATGAAGGAAGTATTGCGTTAGAAAATGAAAGGACTCTCTAATAAAATTGAAAAAGTGCGTTCCGAAAAATGACTATTTTTCGGAATGCACTTTTCTTGTAAGAGAAGAAAGTTTAAGTTTTAGTGATGTCTAGGCATTCGCGCAGCACGCTCGAGGCACGGTCTGCACCCTCGGGCGAAAGTGGTGGACCGTTTACTTTCGCTTCGGGCTCGTAAGCAGCTACAGGATGTGAACGAGCACTGTAGCGCATTTATTCATATACAAGGTGCATAGTTTTGCCATTTGACTTTAGAAATACATTTTAGGACTGCTGCCAAAATTGGTCCAATTCCCGATCAACATATACCCAACCCTTCCATCCAATATGAATCGTATCCATAATAAAATATGGATCATATTCATGGTCAGTGAAATCCACATAAGGGACATCAGCAACTGTTAATAGTTGTTCCATTTTATTGTAATATTGCTGACGGCGTTCCTGTGGGTAATCTCCATAGTCATACCAGTATCCATTTACTGGAATAGACACGAAGAGAGGCTTTGCACCAGCATCCTTTAAAACATCAATCACAAGTTGAAAGTCCTGATATTCTGGTGAATTTGTATAATCCTCATTTTTACGGAAACCTTTTAGTTTCGCAAGATTAGCATTTTCTAGGCGCTTATAAAAGTTGTTTTCAATCATTAGCTCATTAGATACACGTTTTTCCCCGTATGCCTCAGCATGCTGTAGCTGTTGTTCAAACGTTTGATTGATGATCAGCTTGTCATTACTTTTTAATTTAGGTTCCTTAGATGGGAAAAGAGAATAATATAAATCCTTTTTCTCTAGCAAAGACTTTTGCACATAACCTGCCATCATGGCAAGTCTTCCAACAACGGGCTTTTTCTCTCCATTAGATATTTGATATTCATACATTGTTTGTAATAAACTATCTCGCTTTACCGTGTCAAACTGTAGAAGACGCTCCATGGCACGATTGCGAAGTGCCGGGTCAATATCCTTGTTAAAGGCTAAATCATATGTGTGTAGCATGGAGTAATTAGGTGAAAAAAGAAATTCATTCATCCCATCTTCCGTGAACCATTGAGGTGAAATTATAAACACGATTTTTTTATCTTTTAAATTTTTCTCCTGAGCGGCAAAACTTAAAAAATGCGTAATAGATTGCATTCCTCCTCGGCCAATCATAAATGAAGAGTACGGAGCATCCGTAGCGCGAATGTAATTATACGGATGGAATGGGTCAAAACGATTTAACTCTGATGAGCCATATAACGGCATTGAATTTTTTTCTTGTAGCATTCGCCCCTGTAGATAAATACCTTGGAACATTAGGGGATCTAGGCTCGCCTTCGCCTGTTCAACATCTGCATCTGAAATCCACGCTTTAATCCATGAATTTGGGAAGAAGAGAAGAATAGCAAAAAGAACAAAAGCCAATAAAAGTGATAGAAAGCCCTTTTTTATCATTGTCTTTCAGCTAATTTCGCTGCAATGCGATTCGGTGTATTCCATTCTTCACGATCAAAATCCGTAATTGGCACTACAATATCAAAGTGATTTTCAATTTCTACTAATAGGTTGATGGTACCGAAAGAATCTAGTAATCCTTCCTCAAACAAATCCATATCAGGATTTTCTAAAATTACATCGTCCTCACAAATTTCTACTAGCAGTTCTAATACTTGTTGTTTATTCATTTTGTTAAATCTCCTTTAGTGTTTAAAATAATTGTCCTGAAAAAATATAGAAGCCAAAGCAAACCAAATTAAAGGTGATGAATACACCGATTGCATGTGTCCATTTATTTTTCGGCCAGCGTTTATGCTTTTTGTTCCAGCGTTCAAACTTATCAAAGCTAATAATCAACAGTGCATGATACAGTCCATACACAACAAAGTGCCATTCTAGTCCATGCCAGATGCCCATTAAAAAGAACAGCAAAAAGAAGCCTAAATATGAAATTGTGTATTTATTTTTGATCCATCTTTTTTTCGTCATCCAAAGAACAAAGCGCATATATACATAATCTCTAAACCAGAAGGATAGGCTCATATGCCAGCGGTTCCAGAAATCTTTAATGTTACGACTGGTAAATGGTCGATTAAAGTTAATGGGCGTTTGAATGCCCATAATGCGGCTGACACCAACAGCAAATGCACTATAACCAGCAAAATCAAAAAATAAATAAAAGCTATACACATACATATACGCTAATTGCCCCTGAAAAGGTGTCAAATAGTTATACGTATGATTTGGTAAAAAAACAAGCGCATAATTATAAATGAGAAAGGCTAAAATAAATTTATATAAAAAGCCTACAAATATATAATTGATGCCACTCAATAGAAGTTTTTGATAATCATGAGCCGTGGGAACAGTCTGTAAATCCTTACGAAAACGTCGCCAACGATCGATTGGACCCGATGATACCGTTGGGAAGAACAGTAGGAAATAAGCAAGTTCCACTACTAAAATCTCATCCTTCATAAGCCCGTCACGTGTTTCTAAAATCATTTGAACAGCCTTGAAGGTAATATAAGATACTCCAAGGAATCCGAATAAATGGTGAAGCCCGAGAATCGGCAATACCTTTACAAGAACGAGCGGGAGAATCGATAGCAGTACAGCTATTACAAAAACAAAACTGCTATTTTGATGTGCCCGATACTTTTGATAGGCCAAAATGAGGAACAGCTGAAATAGTGTGAAAAGCACGAGAGAAACAGCACCATTTACAGAGTTTCCAAAAATCATCGCTAAAATGACAATCGAAATAAAGATGTTATAGCTTTTGGCTGATTTGCCACGTAGCCCTAACAGAATTGTTGGCATTAATAAAATACCGATTATGATGAAGAAAGCAATATTTCCATATGGCGTCATACGTATTCTAGAACCGCCAATCTTTTTCGATCGACTTTACCGTTTATATTTAAAGGTAATGTATCGATGTAGCTGAATTTTTTAGGTATCATGTAGCTTGGTAAATAATCAGTAAGCAATGATTTTAGCTGCTTGGTCATTTGGAATGGCTTTTCTACAAGTGGCTCACGAAGTACAATATAGGCACAAAGTGAAACGACCTCATCACCTTCCTTTACAGGTACAACCACGCAACTACTAACAGGTGCTAGGTTCTCAATTTTTTTCTCAATCTCTTCAATTTCTAAACGATAGCCATGTAGCTTTACTTGAAAATCTGTACGACCTCCAAAAAATAGGTAGCCATTTTTTTCGTATCCGATATCCCCAGTTTTATAAATGCGTGTACCATCTACTGTAGGAAAGGCTCTTTGTGTTAAATCAGGAGCCCCAAGATAACCTGCACTTAAGGTTGGGCCAGATATAATTAGCTCCCCAGTCTCTAACAACGATAGATTGAGCTCAGACACTGGTGCAATAGGTAACTGCTCATAATGCCGTAAAAGTTCCGCTGTTACCTCTACAAAAGATACTGCAACTGTTGTTTCAGTTGGACCATATAAATTGAAAATGGTTGCTTTTGGGAAGCGAAGCATTAATTCTGTTGCCACTGATTTTGGCAAAACCTCCCCACAAAATAAGAAAGTATCAAGCTCTGGCATTAACTGCTGATGCCATTCCTTATTCATCAAGCACATCTTGGCAAAGGAAGGAGTAGAAGTCCAAACGCGTGTGCCAGAAACGGCCAAATGATCAAATAGTGATTTAGGATTGGCAATTTGCTCTTGTGTGATGGCATAAAGCGTATGTCCTCCCCCCAGTGCAGGATATAAATCCATTACAGATAAATCAAAGGAATAGGGTGCTTGATTCAAAAATACACCTGGTGCCTGTATTGGGAAATTTTCATTCATCCAGGCTACAAAATGTGCTAAATTGTTTGCTGTAATTTGCACGCCCTTAGGATTTCCTGTAGAGCCAGATGTGTAAATAATGTAATAGATTTCCTCATCCTGTACCCATGCGCCTGGCTGTGTCTCAGCGTTCTTAGTTTGTGCTAATAGGTCTTTCACTGCTACTACAGGTATTTTAAAGGAAGTGAGTACTTCCTCCGTCGTTAATACCAGGCCAGCCCCAGATGACTGCGTAATGAACTGGAGTCGCTCAGATGGTGTCGACGAATCAACTGGTACATAAGGGTGTCCTGCCTTTACAGCGCCTAAAAAAGCAACGATTTGTAAGGGGGACATATGTCCATAAACGACAATTGGCTGCTGTCTTTTTAAATCTAGCTCCATTAAGTATTGAGCTACACAATCAGACAAGTGCCAAAGTTCGCCATATGTTAATGAGTCATTATTGACATGATAAGCAGGATTATTAGGGTTTTGCAGTGCCACTTGTTGAATAGAGGCTAATATACTTAACATAAAAAATCTCCTCCTTCTAAAATTCTGTATAAATAAATGGTCCGGCATTCATATCATGGAAGCCATGAATTAGGAACAATAATACTAAAATGATGAAATAAAACAGTGTGAAACCAATGAATCTTAGCTGTTCATTATTCTTGATGAATTGCATATGTCCACCTCCATTTGAAAACTGTATTGATTAATAACTGAGTAAATATACTAAAAAAATGATATTTTTATCAAGTTATTTTTTGTTTTTTTCTTACATATTTATTTTTTAACACTGTTTTGACGGAATGTGTAGAGGAATGTTGCCCTTAACGATTGAATTAATAAAAATATAAGGAAAATTTAAGGTTAATTTAAGGTTTTCTCGGAGTAGGTCGATATGTATCAGGGGAAATGATCCAGTTTTAGCAGGGAGATATTTTCTGTGTGTGGATGAAATGAAAAGAGCGATGTCATAAGTTGATTATTAATGTGGTACCTAAGTCAAGGACAAACTAAAAAAAGAGATTAAGCAGCTAAGAGATGGTTTCTGTATTGTACAGGAGCCATCCTTTTTAG
>NZ_JBIWEY010000042.1:0-38795 GCF_044762775.1 Lysinibacillus sp. NPDC096418 | reverse complement strand
CACCACGGACACCCTTGCTCTTGGCTAACCTCTACTTCTGTCTTCGGGGTTCGGGACTTACACCCTATAGTTCATGTGCATGCCGGGCGCACCATCAAAAGCGCGAATCCACCAAAATGGAATCGCGCTTTTTTAGATTCAGGCTTCCTTTTCCTCATCGTTTCCTGATTTTAATATAAGAATGACTATATGAATAAAAAACCCCGTTAGCACTATCAGTAAAAATAGATACCAATTATGTGGTTGGTTGTAGTAATCTGCTATTCCAAAAGCCATGAATGCACTTACGAGAATCGCTACAATCATACCAAGATGACTCATCGAAACACTCCTTCGTCTAAGTACCACAAATGTTTTTCGTTATAGTATGTGACAATAAAATTTCTATATACTCAATAGACTGGAGTATTTGCATTATTTATGACCACGATACATAAAAAAATAGGTAAACATCATCAATCCATCCAATGATGTTTACCTATATCTCGTTATTCATGAACGTTCGTCCTTTACTTTTAAAATTAAAATAATGATATGAATGAAGAAGCCTACGATTACAATTAAAATAAAGAGATACCAATGAAGTGGTTGACCATGTAATCCCCCTATTATAAATGCCACAATTGCACTCAATAAAATGACCATCCAAATACTGATTTTCATGATTATCACCTCACATGCTATTTAATAGACATGCAAACAATCACCTAGCTCCTTATAATTTCTTTAACTATATGTACCCTCCTTTCGCAAGAAGAATATTTAATACGATAAAAAAACCCGCATTCCTTAAAAAGACAGTTGTTTTCACTATATGCTTACACCATCTAAAACGTGAATATACTTTCTCACTAAAAATTAAACATGTCTACGGTATTGTACTGCATATACTGTTTGCGAGGAGGTATGAAAATCGCTGTTATAAAAACGAATGATGCACAAACATCTCTACTCGCTCGATTAATGCGTGCTGAAGCGGAAGGCGAAGGCGAATTAGGAATGCTTATGGTCGGCAATGTTGGCGTCAATCGTGTACGAGCAGATTGTCTGGATTTTGGGGATATTCGAACAATTGAACAAATGGTTTATCAACGTCCTGGAGGCTTTGAGGCAACAACAAAAGGTTACTTTTATCAGCGTGCACGCGAACAAGATATTCGGTTAGCAAAAAGGACGATTCAGGGTGAACGTTTTCATCCCGCTTCTCGTTCACTTTGGTTTTTCAGACCAGAAGGAAATTGCCCTGCACAATGGTACGGTCAGTGGAATACAGGTCGTTACAAATCGCACTGCTTTTTCTCGCCAACCGAAGAGGATTGCCCTCAAATCTAATTGAAAGAAGGTTGATACTATGATGCCTTACTATTGGACACCGACAACCCAGCAGCAGATGGTACCACCACAAGTAACGCTTCCAAGTAGCGGACGCCCACCCGGACGCGAAGAGTCGTATATTGAGAATATTTTACGTTTAAATCGAGGAAAACCAGGCACTTTCCATTTTTCCTTCGAACATGCAATCGAACCTGGTAAAAATACAAAGGTAGTACGTGGTGTTGTCGAGGCTGCCGGCCGAGATCATGTTATTTTACGTGAGCTCAAATCCAATCACCGTTTCTTATTCCCAATGATTTACTTTGATTTCGCTGAATACGATGAGGAAATGTCTTATTTTAATCAAAATCCGTAACATAAAAAATCAGCGAGATACTCTCGCTGACTTTTTTAATTATTTTCATTTAAATATTGTAATGTTGCTTTCCCTAGTGTTTTCGCGGCAACAAGCATCGCCCTTTCATCAAAATCAAAGCGAGCATGGTGATGTGGGTAAGCCGTTTCCCATTCTGGTTTTTTCGCGCCTGTAAAGAAGAATGTACCTGGTACTTTTTCTAAATAATAAGCAAAGTCTTCACCAATCATAAATGGCGAGCATGTAGTAACACTTTCAACACCTGGTACTTCTAATGCAAGCTGTGCTACAAACTCTGTTTCTTTCGTATGGTTATACACAGGTGGATAACCTCTTGTGTAACGATATTCATAAGTTGCACCAAAAGCTAGGCACGTGGCATTTAATACAGCTTCTAGTTCCTCTTCCATTTGCGTACGGACCTGTTCTTCAAATGTTCGGACTGTTCCCGTCAACACGACGCGTTCTGCAATGACATTGAATGGATTAATAGCTTCGAAATGTCCAATTGTAAGTACCGCAGACTTTAAAGGATCAATACGGCGTGATACAAGCTGTTGCGCATTCACGACAAATTGAGAAGCCAAGACAACAGCATCAATAGAATGATGCGGCTCTGCACCATGCCCCCCTTTTCCTTGTAGCACAACATCAATTTTATCTGCAGCAGCCATAATTGCCCCGTCGCGTATTAAAATTTCACCAAGAGGAGTTGGAGCCCATAAATGTGTACCAAAAATAACATCTACACCATCTAAACAGCCATCTTCGATCATCGGTTTCGCTCCGCCTGGCGCAATTTCTTCTGCATGTTGATGAATGAATACCACTGTGCCAGCAAGTTCATCTTTCATCGCATTAAGTGCCCTTGCTAGTCCAAGTAATGTAGCTGTATGCCCATCATGTCCACATGCATGCATCTTACCAGCTACTTTTGATTTGTATGGAACTTCATTTTCTTCCTGAATAGCAAGTGCATCAAAGTCTGCACGTAGTGCCACTGTTTTCCCTGGTTTTGCGCCTCGTAATGTTGCTACAACACCACGTCCACCAACCTGTTCACGTACATCATGTCCTAATGCTCGATGAAAAGCTGCGATATAAGCAGGTGTTTCAACTTCTTCAAATGAGATTTCAGGATATTCATGTAAATGACGGCGAATCGCTACCATCTCTTCATAATTTCCATCCAGTAATGCAAACAATTTTTCCATATGTATATGCCTTCTTTCGTCTTTTCGAACTCTTCAGGTAATTAAAGTGTACCTCATAAATCCATAGAAAAACAATATGGATTAAATACTAATGTATTGGCATAAAAAAACCTCCTCCGCACGTTTGTACGAAAGAGGTAATCTATCATTATCTTGCATGTTTCATAGCTGCTATTATAATACATACCCAGCCCGTTAAAAATAGGACACCACCTATTGGCGTAACGGCACCAAGCACTTTAATACCGCTAAGTGCTAGTACATATAAACTTCCCGAGAAGAACACAATACCTAGATTGAAGACAATACCAGCAATGTTTAATTGCTTCACTTCTCCTAATATCTTATTACTCATTAAAAGTCCAATCACAAGTAAGCCTGTTGCATGGAGCATTTGGTATTGTACTGCTTTGTTCCAAATATCTTGACCGTAATCATCTAAAATACCGTCTAAAGCATGAGCACCGAATGCTCCGAATGCCACCGCTAAAAAGCCATGCAGTGCACCTGTAATGATAAATCTTTTCATCTTACCTATCCCTACCCTTATTTATAAATTAGAAGTCAAAAAGCGAATCGCCATTTGCCCCGTCTTCTTCATCTATTTTCACTGTGGATACCATTTGTTGTGTTGGACTTTGCGTCAACATTTGTGGAATATTTTTCGGCTGTAGTTTTGCGCCGTCTAAAGGTTGTGCTAACACAACGTCACACAATGCTCGAACAGCCGTTAAGGATTCTCTAATTTGTTGTTCACTTGATGCTTTTTTCGCTTCATCTAATTGTTTTTCAAGTTGTAATAATACCGCTTGATAGGAAATCATCGTTTGCCCTCACTTTCTGCTTTCGATACAAATTTCATGCAGTCCATACCAGAGGATTGCTTTACAACGACGGATGGAAGCTGTTTCGTTTTGAAACCGTATGCTACACAAGCACGTGGATTTTGCGGATCCCACGTTACTTTAAAATTCTTACATCTGAAGCAATCAATTCGCATAGTTGCTCCCTCTCTTTCATGTATCACTGTACCACGATTTCTAGGCACTTAAAAGGAAACGATTTGTGGCAGCCTACTATATAGATGAAGATAAACACCAATCAATTGGTTGTTCTCCCCAAGCCTCTAACTGCGCATTGATCTGTGAATAAGGCTTACTACCGAAAAATCCACGATATGCACTTAACGGACTTGGATGGGGCGCTTCTAAAATCACATGCTGCTGAGAGTACTTTAAAATAAGCTGTTTTTTTCGCTGTGCAGGCTTGCCCCACAAAATGAAAATTACTGACTGTTGTCTAGCAGCAAGCTTTTCAATTACCGCATCCGTAAACTGCTCCCATCCTTGTCCTTGATGTGAATTCGCCTGACCCGCTCGAACTGTTAACACCGTATTCAATAACAACACACCTTGCTCCGCCCATTTTGTTAATGTGCCGTGTTGTGGTATTGGACAACCTATATCATCTTGTAACTCCTTTAACATATTGCGTAAGCTTGGTGGATGTGGAACTCCTGGCTTCACAGAAAAACTTAAGCCATGCGCCTGATTCGGTCCATGATATGGATCCTGACCTAATATAACAACCTTTACATCACGATAAGCTGTTGTATGAAAAGCACTCATCACCTCATCCATAGGAGGATAAATCGTTTGTGTGGAAAATTCATGTGCCACGAATTGGCGTAGTGCCTGATAATATGGTTTTTCTAATTCATCAGAAAGTATTGTTTGCCAATCATTCGGGAAAATTTGCTGCATCACTACTTTAAGCCCCTTTCTCTCCTTACAAAGGTACAAAAGTTTACCACTGAATTCAAGGGGAATCATAAACTGACACTATAAAAATATCGATTACTGGCTATTTTTATAGAATCAGAATCGGATTATACTATATGGTAATTTCAAAAAATTCTATCATCCTAAAGGAGATTTTTCTCATGGCTCTTAAAAAAACATTAACGATTGCTGGTTCAGATACATCTGGTGGCGCAGGCATGCAAGCTGACATTAAAACATTCCAAGAGCATGGCACTTACGGTATGGTTGCGCTTACTGTTGTCGTAACAATGGATCCAAACGGCTGGTCGCATAGTGTAACACCACTCCCAACTGAACTTTTACAAAAACAAATTGATACAGCCCTTTCAACAGGCATTGATGCGGTGAAAACTGGTATGCTGTCAACTGAAGAAATTATCCGAATCGCTGGTGACGCCATTGCTAAATCAGGTACAACTAATGTTGTAATCGACCCTGTCATGATCTGTAAAGGTGATGACGAAGTTCTAAACCCTGGCAACACTGACGCTATGGTGAAATACTTATTACCATTTGCGGCAGTAACTACACCCAACCTTTTCGAAGCTGGTCAATTAGCAGGTACAGGGACACCAAAAACAATTGACGACATGAAAGTTGCTGCTCGTAAAATTCATGAGCTAGGTGCAAAAGCTGTTGTCATTAAAGGCGGCAAGGTTCTTGCCACTGAAAAAGCAACAGATTTATTCTTTGATGGTGAAACATTCTACTTATTAGAATCAGATAAGGTTGCCTCTACTTATAATCACGGAGCAGGCTGTACCTTTGCCGCTTCTGTCACTGCAAACCTTGCCAATGGCTTAACTGTTAAAGAAGCTGTCATCGAAGCAAAAGAGTTTGTATCAGCTGCTATTGCAAACGGCTGGGCATTAAATGACTACGTTGGTCCTGTCATGCACGGAGCAAAATCACGTTTTGGTGCACCCGAAGTGACAGTAACTGAAATTTAACTGGAGTTTGCAAAATAAAAGCTGAGGTATTCCATACCTCAATGGGGTGCTCTACTTTAGGCGTAGGTCGCTCTAATTTCACTGCGGGGCGCTCAACCTCGGGCGTTAATCGCTCAGCTTTCACTGGGTTTCGCTCCTTGTACTTTAATAGAATCGAAATAACCGTTTTGAAATTTGCTCATTGTTGATTTGAATTAAAAAAGGCGTCAGGCAATCTAAATTCATGATTGCCTGACGCTTTTTTAAAAATAATTTTCCATTAGTTCAAGTCGATAATCCCATGGGTCATTCATTGAAATAAAAGTTGCTAGTGCTTTACTTTCCTTTTTACGGTCGGCACGTATCCTTGCACGCTCAGGAGCTGTCTCATGTAGTTTTGATTCTTCCACTGTCTCAGGAACAACTCGTGGGACTGCGCATGGTCGATTATTTTCATCTAACGCAACAAAAGTTAATAAAGCTGTCGCTGCAACTTTTCGTTCACCTGTTTTCAAATTTTCTGAAATGACCTTCACAAACACTTCCATTGATGATGTGCCAGTCCATGTGACATACGACTCAAAGTACACAGAGTCTGTCGGACGAATAGGATTCAAAAAATCGACGGAATCGGTTGAAGCTGTGACACAGTCTCGTCGACTATGTTTGGCCGCAGAAATCGAGGCTACTTGGTCGATATCACTCATCAAGCGACCACCAAAAAGCGTATTATGATTGTTGACATCGTTTGGAAAAACACGACTTGTACGCATGACTCTCGATTCCTTACAATACTTAAATTTTTTCTCCACAGCATTTCCCCCTTATACCATCACAATCTATATTTCTATTATAATGCTATATTTTTCTAGAAAAATCAATTTTATTGTTCAAATGTTTCGAGTTTATTAAAACCACAAAGTTCCGGACAAGATACCTTACTGCTTCAGCTATCATATATTAGCCTTAGATGGGAGGGGTTATTATGAAAAAAAACCATTCAGGAGAAGCACTCCAGGATTCTAATCTAGAAGCTACAGCATTATCCGCTTCCAAAGTTGAAGTTTTATCTTCCATTATTTTAACTCTCGGCTATTCATTGTCTACTCTCGCTACGATATTGGCCCTGGAAGAAGAAGAGGAAGCCGTACAATTAGAAAGTGAGAAATCCAACGACCAAAACAGACAGTATAAACAAATGTATAAACAACTACAACATGTCAACAATCGCTTAGATTCAATCGAGCGTAAACTCAATCGTTAACGAAAAGGATACATACAACAAAAAACGACGTGCCTCATAAGAGATTGAGACATATCCTCGTCTGTGCTAAAAATGAAATGACAACGATCAAAAGCCACGATTCTCTCTCCAACAGAGATTCGTGGCCTTTTTTTGCATCCTATTAAAAAAGTGTTTTTACTTCTTCATAGTCTTCTGTTGTGAAGACTTTAGATTTCGTGATGAAGTGCATTTCCTCCACGCTATCTAAAGAAAAGCTTGCACCTCTGCCCTCCAGCGCATCAATAATCAATTGCGTATGTTTGAAATACTCATATTGAGCTCTATGAATGTAGAAAGGAGCGTCACCAATTGTGCCAAGATAAATATCGTTGTCACCGAGCTTAAAATCTCCCTCTACATAACACATCGGTACAGAACCATCACAACATCCACCAGATTGATAAAACATGATAGCCCCATGTCTGCTTTTAATAAGCTCGGTTAAATTCAAAGCCTCTTTTGTTGCAACTACTCGTGCTACCATGTTGTTATCCTTCCTTTCACCTTAGAAGAAACCTTGTGCTTCTTTTTTATAGTTAACTAATAAACATTTTGTTTGTTGATAGTGATCTAACATCATTGCGTGGTTTTCACGACCGATACCAGAAAGTTTAAAGCCACCAAATGCAGCACCAGCAGGGTATTGGTGATACGTATTTGTCCATACACGACCAGCTTGGATAGCACGGCCAGCACGGTATGCAGTGTCTCCAGAACGTGACCAAACACCAGCGCCTAATCCATATTCTGTATCATTTGCAATTTCAATTGCTTCATCGAAGTCTTTAAATGTAGTAACACCTAATACTGGACCAAAGATTTCTTCTTGGAAGATACGCATTTTATTGTGACCTTTGAAAACTGTTGGTTTGATGTAGTTACCACCCGCTAGGTCACCTTCAAGAATATTTTCTTCGCCGCCGATTAGACATTCAGCGCCTTCTTCTTTACCTAATTGTAAGTAAGACATGATTTTTTGTTTTTGTTGCTCTGAAGCTTGAGCACCCATCATTACTTCTGTATCAAGTGGGTTACCAATTTTAATCGCTTCCACGCGTGCAATTGCACGTTCGATGAATTGATCATAAATCGATTCATGAACAAGTGCACGTGAAGGGCATGTACAAATTTCGCCTGAGTTTAAAGCGAACATTACAAAACCTTCAATTGCTTTATCTAAATATTCATCATCAGCAGCCATTACATCTTCAAAGAATACGTTTGGCGATTTACCACCAAGTTCTAATGTTACTGGAATAATATTTTCTGTTGCATATTGCATAATTTGACGGCCTACTGCAGTTGAACCTGTGAAAGCAATTTTAGCAATGCGTTTATTTGTTGCAAGCGCTTTACCAACTTCAATACCGAAGCCATTTACAATATTTAAAACACCCTTAGGTAAAATATCTTGGATTGTTTCGATTAACACAAGTAAAGAAACTGGTGTTTGCTCAGCCGGTTTCATAACGATGCAGTTACCTGCCGCTAATGCTGGAGCTATTTTCCAAGCTGCCATTAAAATCGGGAAGTTCCAAGGAATAATTTGACCAACAACGCCTAGTGGCTCTTGGAAATGGTAAGCGACAGTGTCGTTATCTAATTGTGATGTACGTCCCTCTTGAGCACGAATAACACCCGCAAAATAACGGAAGTGATCTACCGCTAAAGGAATATCAGCGTTTAATGTTTCACGTACTGCTTTACCATTGTCCCATGTTTCAGCGACAGCGATCATTTCTAAATTTTCTTCAATACGGTCAGCAATTTTATTTAAAATAGCCGCACGTTCTGCAGCAGAAGTTTTTCCCCATGCATCTTTTGCTGCATGTGCTGCATCAAGTGCTAGCTCAATATCTTCACTAGTTGAACGAGATGCTTTTGTGAATACTTGGCCTGTTATAGGTGTTTTATTCTCAAAATATTGACCTTTTACTGGAGCGACCCATTCGCCACCAATAAAGTTATCATATTTCTCTCTGAAATTTACTACTGCTCCTGGAGTATTAGGATTTGCATAGATCATAGTATAAATCTCCCCGCTGTTTTTATTGTGAAAACGCATACAAATTTTACCGACACATTTTGTTCAAATTTATCTTCACATGCTTATAATGCTACACTACAATAATTTTTACAAGTAAATTGATTTTTAAAAAATAGTTTGATATTTTCACGACTATTTTTTAAAAGAAAATATAATCGTATCCTTTCATATTCGACACTTTTTATTAGTTTGTCAGAAAAAGGGCATTCAATTTCCCTTCATCATCTTTTTTGACTATACTTATAAGAGAAATGATCGTGAAAGGAGTGTTAAGATGCAGGAAGTACAAGTTACAGCGCTACAGAATTTACTTAATTCTTTCGCCAACAAAGACGTTTATATTCATCTTGAGACGACAAACGGTTCTTATGCAGCACACTATGATGAACAATTTTTTAATGCAGGTGCCTTTATTCGCAATGCGAAAATTAATTATGAGCTAGCAAAGGTTGTCAGTGATTCACCACACCGTGTTGGTTTAAAAATGGAGCATGGTTGGGTTTATGCACAAGGCATTACACACTATGAGTTAGATGACAAAGGCCGATTACTGATGGCTGGATTAGACTATTCTGGAAAGTTGGCAGTCGCGTTAGAAATTAGCGATACGCCATTTACCTATTAAGGGGGACTACGACATGGAATTACAACCACAGCGTCATATTTTAATCGTTTACCCGCATCCAGATGATGAAGCTTTTTCAGTTGCAGGAACGATTGCCCATTATACAAAAAAAATGAATACACCTGTTACATATGCCTGCTTGACATTAGGTGAAATGGGTCGAAATTTAGGAAATCCTCCATTTGCAACACGTGAGTCACTACCTGAAATACGTCGCAAAGAATTACAAGCTGCTGCTGAAGCAATGGGTATTCAAGATTTACGTATGCTCGGCCTCCGTGATAAAACGATTGAATTTGAAGACGATGAAAAGATGGTCAAGCTTGTAGAGGCCTTAATAGAAGAGTTAATGCCGTCACTGATTTTCACATTCTTACCTGGTTTCGCCGTACATCCAGATCACGAAGCTACTGCACGTGCAGTAGTTGAAGCTGTCCGTCGTATGCCGAAAGCAGCACGTCCACAAATTTTAGGTTGTGCGTTCGCCAATGACACAGTCGAAAAAAATGGAGAACCACATGTGCATATCGATGTAAGCGAAACAAAAATGGATAAAATAAAAGCACTCAAAGCACATGCCTCGCAAACTGCTTGGATGATGCAAGAAACAGAGAAACGAATTGACGACGGTGAGCCTATGAGCGAAAGTTGGCTCAATGTTGAAAAGTTCTATATCGTTGATCCTGACCAATATAAGTAATAACCTTTAGCACTCCTGCTTCTTTTTTAGCGGAGTGTTTTTTTATGCATCCACCCTTATAAACACCAAATTCACTGAAAAGTTTCACTATTTCTCTATTTGTGGACAACGCATAGATAACCATGTATTATGTATAATTATTCAACAATAACAACTATGAGAATGAGGTATATACACAATATGAAGAAATATCCTGTTTCTACATACTTTTACTTCATCATCCCTTCTCTTATTGGTGTGCTTTTATTCATGACACCCCTCTTAACGGATGATGGATGGAAAGTACCTATTGCTATTTTGGCAAATCTACTCGCTGGTTTTGTCGCTCCTATCATTAGCTACTTTACTTTATTTATTTTTGCAATCGCTAGTTTTGGTGCACTCATTGTGAAATTTATTCCGAAAAAAAATGAGAAGCAGCCAAGTATTATTGATACACTTTTCCGAGTGAACTGGTTTTGGACAATTACACGCTTCGTAGGCTTCATATTTGCATCTATGGTCGTACTAGACTTTGGTCCATCTGCAATTATCAATGAAAATACTGGTGGATTATTAATGGATCCAGACGGTGGATTAGTTACATTTTTATTCACTATTTTCTTATTTGCCGGATTGTTATTACCATTTTTAACGAACTTCGGCTTGTTAGAGTTTTTCGGCACAATGATGGTATACATTATGCGCCCGCTCTTTAAAATTCCTGGTCGTTCTTCGATTGATGCTCTTACGTCTTGGATTGGTGATGGTACAATCGGCGTCCTTATGACAAGTAAGCAATATGAAATGGGCAACTATACAAAAAAAGAAGCTGCAATTATTGCAACTAGCTTCTCAATTGTATCCATTACATTTTGTATCGTTGTGTTAGATACTGTACATCTTTCACGCTACTTTATCCCGTATTATTTCACAGTTGTACTATGCGGGCTTGTACTAGCTATTATCATGCCACGTATTTACCCACTTGCTGGTAAAGAAGATACGTATATTAATGGATCACCGCAAGATTTAGAACGTGAAAAGTTACCTGAAGGCTATAATTCAGTGACACACGGATTGGAAAATGCTTTAGCTGTTGCGCATGAAAATCGTAGCCCTCGTAGATTCTTTGAAGATGGCTTAAAAAACATGCTTGACTTATGGATTGGTGTAGCACCAATCGTAATGGCATTCGGTACAATTGCATTAATGCTTGCTGAATTTACAAGTGTTTTCACAATTTTAGGGAAGCCATTTGAGCCGATTTTAACAGTACTTGGATTACCTGAAGCAGCAGAGGCAGCACAAACAATGGTTGTAGGATTTGCTGACATGTTCCTTCCTTCAATCTTAGGTGCTGGCATTGAATCTGAAATGACACGCTTTGTGATTGCAGTCGTTTCTGTATCACAACTTATCTATATGTCAGAGGTCGGCGGACTAATTTTAGGTACGAAAATCCCACTGAAGTTTTTAGACTTAGTCGTGATTTTCTTACTTCGTACCCTTATTTCTTTACCAATTGCCGCACTTATGGCACACATTATTTTCTAACTCATGTAGCAATTGTTCTCGCTTTTAACAGGCGTGAACAATTGCTTTTTTTGGAAGCGTTTTAATTTTTAGAATTAACTAAATATTTAGTCTCCTAATCACTTTTTTATGTTAAAATGGTATATGTTTTAGTTAAATTCGGAGGGAAAAATTCAATGGAGACTGATACAAAAACCGTGCAGGTCGAAAATATCCTCATTGCACATCATTTTTTAAAAGATGTAGTGGTCCACACACCGTTACAAAAAAACGATTATTTATCTGAGAAATACGGAGCTAATATTTATTTTAAGCGCGAAGATTTGCAACATGTGCGCTCCTTTAAACTTCGTGGTGCCTACTATAAAATTAAAAAAATCGAATCAGAAGCACGTGAACTAGGAGTTGCGTGTGCAAGTGCTGGTAATCACGCGCAAGGTGTTGCCTATGCCTGTGCACAACTGAAAATCCAAGCGAGCATTTTCATGCCACAAACAACACCAAAACAAAAAATCGACCAAGTGCGTATGTTTGGTCGTGAGTACGTGGAAATTATTTTAGCTGGCGATACATTCGATGATGCAGCCGAGAGCGCTTTGGCTTATTGTGAAGAACAAGGTAAAATCTTCATCCACCCATTCGATGATTTTGATGTCATTGCTGGACAAGGAACTGTCGCTGTCGAGATTATGAACGATATGGAAGAGCCTATTGACTATGTATTCGGTAGTATTGGCGGTGGCGGGTTAATGTCAGGTGTCTCTGCTTATGTAAAAAACCTATCGCCCAATAGCAAAATCATTGGAGTTGAGCCGGCTGGTGCAGGTAGTATGAAGGCTGCTTTTGCGGAAGGTGGCTCTATTGCACTTGATTGGATTGACAAATTTGTTGATGGTGCCGCTGTAAAATGTGTCGGCAATCACACATATGAAGTATGTCGCCGCTATTTAGACGACATTGTACTAGTTCCTGAGGGGAAAGTATGCACTACAATATTAGATTTATATAATAAACACGCAATCATTGCTGAGCCGGCTGGTGCACTTTCTGTTGCAGCACTCGACTTTTATAAAGAAGAAATTAAAGGAAAATCCGTCGTAGTCATCATCAGCGGTGGTAACAACGACATTGGACGTATGCAAGAAATTAAAGAGAAATCATTGATTCATGAGGGGTTACTTTACTACTTCATTGTTAGCTTCCCTCAACGTGCTGGTGCACTCCGCCAGTTCTTAACAAGCGTTTTAGGACCAGATGACGACATTACAACTTTTGAATATACAAAGAAAAACAACAAAGAAAGTGGGCCTGCCTTAGTCGGTATCGAACTCGGTAGTCGTGATGAATATGAAGGACTGCTTGCTCGTATGACGCAATTCGGTTTCAATTATAAAGAAGTGAATAATGATCTCCAATTGTTTGGATTATTAGTATAATTTTTCGCATCAGCTACATTGTGTGGCTGATGTTTTTTTATGCGAATTTAGGGTTTATCGGACAGGTTTTCTATTTTATCGCCCAACTTCCTGAAAATATCGACATCTACCTTACAAACATAAAAAACGCCCACACCATAGTGTGAGCGTTAACCAAACAAATAGTTATCCTAGTAATGCGCGGTCAGAGTTCATTTTCTCTCCGCGGATACGTTCGAATTCTGCCATTAAGTCTGGGATTGTAAGTTCGTGCTTACGATCCTCGCCAACTTGCAGAATGATTTGACCTTTATCCATCATAATCAAGCGATTGCCTAAATCTAAGGCTTGTTGCATGTTGTGTGTGACCATTAATGTCGTTAACTTATCTTTTTCGACTAGATGCTTTGTAATGCGTGTGATGAGCTCAGCGCGTGATGGGTCAAGTGCAGCTGTATGCTCATCTAGTAATAATATGGAAGGTTTTGTAAAGGTTGCCATGAGTAGTGACAATGCTTGACGTTCCCCACCCGATAATAATCCAACCTTAGCAGACAAGCGATTTTCTAAATTTAAGCCTAGCATTTCTAGTGACTCTTTGAAAAACTCACGACGTTTTTTATCGACGCCAATACGCAGACCGCGTCCCTTATTTCGAGAGTAAGCCAGTGCTACATTTTCTTCAATTGTCATGGTCGGTGCTGTACCAGCCATCGGATCTTGGAACACACGCCCTATAAATTGTGAACGTTTGTATTCAGGCAAACCAGTTACATTATTGCCATCAATTGAGACAGTGCCGAAGTCAGGTGTTAGTGCCCCTGATACCATATTCATCATCGTCGATTTTCCCGCACCGTTACTCCCGATAATTGTTACGAAATCTCCAGGCTTTAAGTGTAAGTTAATATCCGCTAAGGCAATTTTTTCGTCAGGTGTACCTTCGTTGAAAATCTTGTTTATATTATCTAATTTAAGCAAGGTCACTTCCTCCTTGCTTAATAGTATTTATGTTTTTTGCACGCTTTTCCTTTCGTTTACGTTCCTTATTTTTGTTAACAAATTGAGGTACAACCAATGCCATAATAACAATAATTGCTGTAATTAATTTCATATCCCCTGTATCTAAGAACTCTACGCGTAATGACATAGCTAGCACAATACGGTAAATAATAGCTCCTGCAATAACAGCTAATGTTGTGCGCATAATTGTTTTGGTACCGAAGATAGCTTCACCGATAATAACTGATGCAAGGCCGATAACGATCATCCCAATTCCCATCCCGATATCAGAGAACTTCGAATACTGTGCGATTAAAGCTCCAGAAAATGCAACAAGTGCATTTGAAAGACCAAGCCCAAGAATAATAAGTGTATCTGTATTCGCAGAAAAACTACGAATCATACGTTTATTATCACCAGTTGCTCGAATAGCAAGTCCAACTTCAGTTTTTAAGAACCAGTCAGCAATAAATTTAATTAAAATCGTGATGAATAATACTACAATCAGCGTACCCCATGTGGATGGTACTTGCTGAATACCTATGCTTTTTAATGCGTTATTTAATGCTGCATCGATACCTAAATTACTCCAAAATTCTTGGAACTGTGAAAATATAGTCTCAGCGTTCAGTAGTGGAATATTCGGACGACCTATCGTATTTTCTGCAGTCAACCCCATAATACGTAAATTAATAGAATACAACGCAATCATCATTAAAATCCCTGACAGAAGAGGGTTGATTTTCCCCTTTGTGTGAAGAATTCCTGTCATACATCCAGCAATAAATCCAGCAACAATTGCCACTAAAGTAGCTATGATTGGGTGATAGCCTAGCAGAATCATCGTCGCTGCTGTTGCTGCCCCTGTTACAAAGCTTCCATCAACCGTTAAATCCGGAAAATCTAACACCCGGAATGTTAAATACACACCAAGTGCCATAATTGCATAGATGATCCCTTGCTCAACTGAGCCAAATATTGCCGTAAACATAGTTGAATCATCTCCTAAAATTTTTTCTTAAAATGAAGATAAAGCGGGGGTTAAAACATCCCCGCTTCATTCTTAAATTATTACTCTACAAGTTCAGCGCCCCAAGTTTCTTTAATATCGATGCCTAGGCTATCTGCTACTTTTTTGTTTATTTGTAGTTTTAAGTTTTGTGGATATTGAGCAGGTGTTTCTGCAGGCTTCGCTTCACCTTTTAGAATTTTCACAGCCATTTCTCCTGCTTCATAACCGATATCATAGTATTGGAAACCGTATGCAGCTAAGCCGCCACGTGCTACAGAGTCAAGCTCACCTACTATAAGTGGTAATTTGTTTGTGTTTGCTACATCTATTACTGACTCTAATGCAGTTACAACGATGTTATCCGTAATAATGTAAAATGCATCGATTTTACCTATTAAAGATTCTGAAGCTTGCTTTACATCTGCTGAAGTTGCTGCATTTGCTTCTACTATTGTTAAACCTTGTTCAGTTGCTATTTTTTTCACTTCTTTTACTTGAGCCACTGAGTTTTGCTCACCAGCGCTGTATACCATACCGACATTTTTTGCACCTAATTCTTTTAGGAATGCGACTGTTTTTGCAATTGTATCTGGATGTAAATCTATAGTACCCGTTGCGTTTTTACCTGGTGCTTCCATAGAATTGATTAATTCTGCACCAACTGCATCTGTTACTGATGTAAAGACAACAGGAATATCACCTGTTGCTGCCATAGCCGCTTGAGCTGAAGGTGTTGCATTCGCAAAGATTAAATCTACACCTGTGCTCACAAAGTTATTAGCAATTGTTGTAGTCACACTACTATCAGCTGCAGCATTTTGTGGATCAAATTCCACTTTTAAACCAGAATCTTCAATTGCTTTTTTGAAACCCTCTGTTGCTGCGTTTAAAGAAGGATGATCAACGTATTGAGAAATTCCGATTTTATATGTTGCTTCTTCTTTAGCACTACCCTCACTTGCATTATTCTTTTCATCGCCTTTGGATTCCGTACCACCGCCACATGCAGCAAGTAGTAGAACTAAACCAAATAGAAGAAAAGAAAGCTTTCTCATATTATTTTTCACAAATAATCCCCCTCGACCTTTTGTCTCATTATCATGCTATACCGTACCAACAATAAGGCACTTCACCCTAGCAAAGTATGAATGTATCGCTATATTATCGTTATTAAGGGGGTTCGTCAACAACATTATGAATGTTCTGACTTTTAAATATGACAAAATATTTTATCTTTTCTATTAATTTGCCGCTTTAAACCGCTAAACTACGCGATTCAAGTAGGTTTAAAAATTTTTGTAAAATAAAAAAATTTTTTATGTCAATTTAGCAAATTTTAATTTTTACAAGTCACGAATTTTTTGAACAACATTATTTTTCAGACATTTGACTCTTGATTACTTTATTCCTTAAATACTTATTAATGTAAACACATCCTATCTTGATAAAAAATGATACCATTATGATAAAAATAGATTCACAAATCTTTTTCGATTGGTTTTTAAGCGAAAATTACGTGTAATAAAATTATTATTTATTCAGTTCAAAAAGAACTCTATCCCATACTTCTTTTACAATAATAAAAAACCTGCCATCTCATAGGAAACGACAGGCTGAGCTTTACTCATAAGTACTCACATTATATTATTTAACAGACATGTAAGAACGTTAATCAGAAAATATTTTACTTAGATAAATATTACTTTTTCAGTATATCTAGCAACCAATTGCTTTTTGGCAAGGGGATATCAGAGAAACAAATATACGTTTGTGCGACGCCCTGAATTGCTGAAAAGAAACAACCTGAAAGAGCTCTTGGATCGCCTTCTCGGATAACTCCTTTGTCCTGTCCTGCTTGTACTAATACTTCAAAGTCCTTGGATGCAGCAACGTCTTTTGCAGCCAGTTGGATTGAATGAGGTAAATTACTTCCAATTTGTGATTGTGCCACTAACATAAATAACTTAGCAGATATTGGAAAATATTCGAACGATTCCAGTATCCTCTTAACCATTGTTTCAAGATATTCTAATGGTTGCCCTAATTCCGTTTCAGAAACTCTAACATCAGCCATTCCCATTTTTGCACGGTTTAAAAGTTCTAGATACAATTCCTCTTTAGATGCAAAATAATGAAACAGTAATCCTTGGCTGATACCAAATGAATCTGCAATCTCTTTCGTTGTAGTTCCGTGATAACCGTTTCTAATAAACAAATCCAAGCCCGCGTTTAGAATTTGCTCCCGTCTGATTTCCTTCTGTTCGCGGCGTTTATTCATTTCATCATAACCTCCTGCAATGAAATAGCGTTCATGCTTTTTTTATAGAGTAACATAATAGCTTCGTATGAAACAGCAAAGATAACAAAGGAAAGTACTATTACCTTTATATCTGGTGTCATCGGCATTGCTATTGTGGACTGTTTTGTCAGCATGTCAAACAAATACTTTGTTAGGATCATAGAATACACGGTCCCAATTACAAAGCCGATGTATGCTATGATTCGAAAACCTGACAAGACTATTTTACTGCATTCCTCATTCGTATATCCGAATGCTTTCATCATCGCCAAATATTTTCGATTGGAAGAAATAATAATTTTAACAACAATACTAATTGTAACGACACTCAAAGTCAGACCAATAATGATAAATAGAAAAGATAGTGCTAAATAAGTTTCTTTTTTTTGAGAACTTGCACTTTCAATGTCTTCCATTTTCGAAACAAAAATATGTTGTTTGTTGTCGAATTCTACATTAGCTTTTGTGAAAACGCCATTATACACTTCATTTTCCAAAATACCTATATTTAAAGCCAAGTCAATATTACTGTAGACCGCTTCACCATACACAGATTGCTCAATTGCCGTTACAGGTAATATATAGATATTGTCATTCACGTAAACCTTTACAGAGTCACCAATCGACAAGTCATATTTCTTGCGCATCCACTCATTCACAACAATGCCGCTCTCATTGGAAATATCTATCTCCTTTTGCTTCTGTATACTATAGAGTTTAAAAACTGATAGACTATTGGATAACGCAATAAATTGTCCGTTATTTAATATACTACCGTTAGGAAATTCTAACTTACAATCTTTAGTATAATAAGGTGTCTCAGAGTCAGAGATTATATCTTCCTTCGCCTCAATAAAACGAACATTGCTCTCATATTCTGCCCCTTTAAGGGATAACGAGGATACCTTATCTGGCATTGCTTGCAAAGAAAAGGCAATTTGCAAATTAGCACTCGCCATAAAGCCTGTGAGTAAAGCGAAGAATACTAGTATAAGGTTATTCAGTGCAATCATTCTAAAGGTAGTTTTATTAAAAGGACTTGTTGTACTTCTTCTTCCAACCCACTTAACAAAACGATTAATTTTTACCGATCCAGCTCCATGAATCATTTCAAGAGGTGGTTTTCGTAAAGTGAAAAATGCGACTCCAAAGGCTAATACTGAAAAAAACAGCGCTGGCGTAATTGTAAAAATTACGAATTGTACAATATCAAAATATTGTGGAACATTAGGCAAGAGCAGTGTAGCGTTAATTTTTTTTGTAAATAATGGACTAATAAAATATGCAACAACATATCCAAACACAGCACCCGCAAAAACTATAAATCCATAGCGGAAATATGGTTTAGCTATATGTACAGTGGAGTAACCTAATGCTTTTAATACACCCATATCTGATTTTGTTTCTGCAACACTTTGAATAATAATTATTATAAGCAACACCATAGAAGTTAAGCCTAGAATGTTTATTGCGCTTATAAGGCAGATTTTAAACATTTTTTCCTTTGCAATTAACGTAGAAAGTACTTGAGGATTATCTTCTTTATGCACTAAGAACTGGATGTCCGGATTCGCAAGCATTTTATTAAGAATAATTTTTTTCTGTTCTTCTGACAGACTGTCTAAAAATCGCCCTGAATAACTTGTTTTTTCTGTCTCATTCCAAGTGGCATAACCTTCTTCACTGCATAATACTATTGCCTGCGTCTCGGGCGTATAGTTAATACTGTTATCCGTAACATTTGGAGAGACTGCATCCGGTAATGTAAAAACCCCACTAATGTGGTGTACTTTATTATTAAATGTAATAGTGTCTCCTACAGAAAAATTATTTTTTCGTGAAAAATTACTATCAATCGCAATTTCACTCTTTTTTATTGGTGCAACACCTTCCGAATATATCGGTACATCTATGCTTCGCTTAGTATTCATCACTCGATATATATAATTCCCATCATAAATAACTTTATAATTAACGGAATTATATTTAAAAGAATATTTATTTGAAAAGTCAACAATTCTTTCAGAAATATCTGCTTTAGCTGTTTCTAATTTACTTTGATAGTTTGTTGCCTCTTCCTTTAGGGTGAGAGAAAAGTCTTGTTGATTTTGTCGATCCAACGTCTCTTTAATGGAGTAAGTAGTACTGAGATACATAACTAATAACGTACAAATAAAAACAGCACAGGCTACAACTATTACAAGCGAAAGATTTTGGTATTGCTTTTTTATTTTCATCAATGCCCTCAGCCCCTCCTTACCAAGTAATCTCTTTGATATTCCTTGGATTATCATTGATAATTTCTTCTGCAATTTTTCCACTAGTCATTTTAATAACCTTCGTTGCTATCTGAGCAATACTGGTATTGTGAGTTACCATTACAATTGTGAACTGCAGCTGTTTTTGAAGATGCTTCAAATAGGTCAAAATTTGCTTGCTCGTTTCTTCATCCAAAGCACCCGTTGGTTCATCACAAAACAATATATCTGGTTTTTTTGCTAAAGCACGTGCAATAGAAACACGTTGCTGTTGCCCTCCTGAAAGTTCATGTGGAAGACGTTTTTCCAGTCCATGAAGTCCTATATTTTCAATAATTTCTGTAATATTCTTGTTTCCATTTAAGTCAGCACCCATTCTTATGTTAGATTCAACGTTTAGAAATGGAAGTAAGTAATAGGCTTGAAAAATATAAGCCGTTTTATCTCGCCTGAATTTTGTCAATTCTCGCTGATTTAATCCACAAATCTCATAATCATCATATGTAATACTCCCCGAATCAGGTTGCTCTAAACCTGAAATGGCATTTAAAAGAGTCGATTTCCCTGAACCTGATGGACCTAAAATTACTACAAAGTCCCCATCCTCAATCATCAGAGAAACTGAATTCAGTGCGTAAAGAATTTCATTACCATTTTGATATCTTTTGATCAGATTTTTCACCTTTAACATGATAGTCCTCCTAATTATTTCACTTATTAATTGATTAATCAATTAACTGAATGTTATTATCGATCAATTAATTTGTCAACCACAATATTCCAACGATTTTTATTTTTCCGCTAAGCACCTGTTTTCAGACATTTGACATCTATATATTGTTATACTAAAATACCTACTTGTGCAAAACACCGTGGTTCGTAACCATCCCACGAAAAAAAACTAAGGAGAAATGAATATGAAAGTAAAATTTTTAGCAACAAGTGGAATTATTGCAGCGTTGTATATTGCTGTGACTTTGCTTGTTACACCATTTGGTTTTACCGAGGTGCAATTCCGTGTATCGGAAATGTTCAACCATTTAGTCGCATTTAATCCACGCTTTGCTGTTGGTATTATTATTGGTGTCTTCATCTCCAATATATTTTCACCACTTGGCGTATACGATCTGGCTTTTGGTGTAGGGCACTCTGTGATTACAATTAGCCTATTTATCTTCATATGTAAATTTGTGAAAAACATATGGGCTCGTTTAATCATTAACACCTTGTTATTTACATGCACAATGTTCATCATTGCCTTCGAGTTAAATTTGGCACTTGAGTTGCCATTCTTATGGACATGGCTAACAGTCGCAGTTGGTGAATTCGTTGTATTAGCTGTCGGTGCACCTATCATGTATGCACTAAACAAACGTTTGAATTTCAAAAAATTAATCTAACGTTTTCAGACGAGTCTCTATGGAGATTCGTCTTTTTTTATTGCTTTCCTCTCCCCACATATATTCTGTTGATAAAGTATCTTATCCATAAAAATTGCGTGAATAAATCGTTCTTAAAATTAGTCTTTACCAAAATTGGTACTTGAAAGCTATTTTAACTTCAGTCACATAGGGTGATTTCCGTTCCGGCTGTGCGCTTTCCGGGGGCCGATAAGCTGCTTCACTCGCTACGCTCGCTCCAGTGTGTAGGAATAACACGACAAAGCGGCTCAAGGCTCGCCCTATTGAACGCGTCCTCCTGAAACGAAAATCAACAGGTCCCTTGAACAAATCCTCACAAACATTGACAATATTCTGAAAATAACTTAAAATTCATTTCAATAACATGCGTAGATGAAGAGTAGTAACAAGTTTTTGTATTTGTAGAGAGCTGATGGTTGGTGTAAATCAGCAGTACATACTTGCGAATGGACTTCGGAGCTTCCTCATCAAAATGTGAGGACGGCCTTACTCCCCGTTACAGGAGATTTGAGTGCGCAATTATTGCGAACAAAGGTGGCACCACGGTTACTCGTCCTTTTTAACTAAGGGATTGAAGTGGCTTTTTTTATGGACAAAATTAGAATAGAGGAGTCGAGATTAGATGAATACAGTAGCAGAGAAAAAAGGGTATTTTGGTGAATTCGGAGGTAGCTTCGTTCCTGAAGAACTTCAAAACGTATTAAATATACTTGATGAAAATTTCCAAAAATATAAAGAAGACGAAGATTTCAAAAATGAATTAGAATACTATCTTCGTGAATATGTCGGCCGGAAATCACCGCTATATTTCGCTAAAAACTTAACAAAACAATTAGGTGGCGCGAAGATTTACTTAAAACGAGAAGATTTAAATCATACAGGTTCACATAAAATTAATAACGTATTAGGACAAATTTTACTTGCAAAACGTATGGGTGCAAATCGTGTGATCGCTGAAACAGGCGCTGGTCAACATGGCGTTGCAACAGCGACTGCTTGTGCTATGTTTGGTATGGACTGTACGATTTACATGGGCCTTGAGGATACTAAACGCCAAGCATTAAACGTTTTCCGCATGGAGTTACTAGGTGCCAAAGTCGTGGCCGTCGATAAAGGTCAAGGTCGTCTTAAAGATGCTGTAGACGAAGCCTTCGCTGATTTAGTGGAAAACTATAAAACTACATTCTATTTACTAGGTTCAGCAGTTGGACCTCACCCATTCCCATCAATGGTGAAGCATTTCCAATCAGTTATTAGCAAAGAAAGCCGTGAGCAAATTCTTGAAAAAGAAGGCAAGCTACCTACAGCTGTACTTGCGTGTGTTGGAGGTGGCAGTAATGCAATTGGTGCTTTCGCTGAATACATTACAGATGAAGATGTTCGACTAATCGGTATTGAACCAGATAAAGCCGCTACATTAAATGAAGGAACGCCAGGTAATTTACATGGTTTCAAATGTTTATTGCTTCAAGATGAAGCAGGCAATCCATTGCCAACCTATTCAATCGCAGCAGGCCTTGATTACCCTGGTGCTGGTCCAGAGCACAGCCATTTAAAAACAATCGGTCGTGCAGAATATGTAACAGTTTCGAATGAAGAAGTATTAGAAGCATTCCAAGTACTTTCAAAAATTGAAGGAATAATTCCAGCACTTGAAAGCTCACATGCTGTCGCACATGCATTAAAGCTTGCGCCAACACTTCCAAGCGAAGAAAGCATCATCATCAACATCTCCGGTCGTGGTGATAAGGACGTTGAGCAAGTTTTCCAAATGCTAAATAAATAAACTGTAAAAGAGCGATTCCGTCATCGGAAATCGCTCTTTCTTTTATACTAATGAATTTAATTTCGGATAAATTTCTGCAACATTATCACGTAGCTTGGCCTTCAAAAACTTACCCACTGATGTTTTTGGAATCTCATCTAAGAATACGATATCGTCTGGAACCCACCACTTCGCAAATTGGCTTTCTAAAAAGCCAAGAAGCTCCTCAGCTGTTACAGAGCCTCCCTCTTTCAACACGACACAAGCAAGTGGACGCTCTTGCCACTTTGCATGTGGAATTGCAATAACAGCCGCCTCGAAGACATCAGCATGCGTCATTAAGGCATTTTCTAAATCTACCGAAGAAATCCATTCCCCACCAGATTTAATTAGATCTTTCGTACGGTCCATAATTTTAATGAAACCATCTTCCGTACGTACGGCAATATCACTTGTGTACAACCAGCCATCACGATATGCATCTACCGTACGCTCATCACGATAGTATTCATGTGAAATCCATGGGCCACGTAGACGCAGTTCTCCCATCGTCTCACCGTCCCAAGGTACTTCCCCCTCTTCATTTACAATGCTCGACTGAATACCAGCCATCGTCATGCCTTGCATACCACGTGATTCCACTTTCTTTTCAATCGGCCACTCTTCCATCCATGACATGTAATTCGACAAGGCCACAATCGGTGTCGTTTCAGTCATGCCGTACACTACGATATATGGAATACCGTATTGCTCTTCAAATGTACGAATTAACCCTGCAGGTGAAGCAGAACCGCCCGCGCAAATTGCACGTAATGAACTAATATCTCGTTCACGTTTTTCTTGCTCTTGTAAAGCACCTAGCCAAATCGTTGGTACACCCGCTGTTAATGTAACCCTTTCCTGTTCGATTAAATCTAATATTAAACTCGATGTAAATTGAGGTCCTGGTAGTACTTGCGTTGCTCCAACATTTACACTTGCAAACGGTAAACCCCATGCATTTACATGGAACATTGGCACGATTGGCATCACGACATCGCGTTCACAAATTCCCATCGAATCCACCATATTAAGCATCGTACTATGAAGTACTAATCCACGGTGTGTATAAACTACACCTTTTGGATTGCCCGTTGTTGCGCTTGTGTAACACATACCAGCTGGTGCATCTTCTTCTAAATCCTCTGGGAATTCAAAGTTCTCATCAGCAGCAGCAAGTAAAGCCTCATAAGATAGTGCGTTTGGTAAAGTTGTTTCTGGTAACGTCTCTTCGTCCGTCATAATAATATAATGTTTTACTGTTTTAAGCTCAGATGCAATATTTTCAATAATTGGTACAAGGTCTACATCAATTAGTAACATTTCATCTTCTGCATGATTAATAATGAAAGTTAAATGCTCTTCAGATAGGCGAATATTTACCATATGTAACACAGCGCCCGAACACGGCACTGCAAAATATGCCTCTAAATGACGATGCTGATTCCATGCGAAGGAACCAATTTTCATTCCCTTCTCCATACCTAGCTTCGTCAATGCATCTGCTAATCGGCGTGTTCTTTTTGCCCATTCGCCATACGTTAAACGGTGAATTTTAGTAGGGCTTGTACGTGAAATAATTGTCTTTCTTGCAAAATAACTTTCTGCTCGTTTAAAATAATTCGTTAACACTAATGGTCCATGCATCATAAAACATTCATCCCTTCTTCTATGAAATTCCCCTTAAACCCTTGTTGAATAGTTAATAGAATATTTTAGTTTGAATACTATTAATATTCTGAATACAATTATATTGGAAATCTAATAAATACGCTATATATTCCATAAAAATTCTTTTTAATCCCGTTATTTTGTATTTCCATATAGTTATATCACTATCTGTATTTATGCCTAAAATGAATAACCCCCGTAGCACAACACTACGGGGGTTATCTATTTATGAAATTGCTTTCTTTTGAAGCTTTACTTTTAACTTAGCCAGCATATCCTCCGTCATTCTTGCTAAATCATAATCTGCTTTAAAGCCCCATTCTTCTTGTGCCGCTTCAATGTTTAAAGAATTTGGCCAACTATCAGCAATTGCTTGGCGTACAGGATCAACTTTATAATCCAAACGGAAATGTGGAATATGTTTTTTAATCTCTGCAGCGATCTGAGATGGTTCAAAGCTCATCGCCGTAATGTTAAATGCATTTCGGTGAATCAACTTACTACTATCTGCCTCCATTAAATCAACAATTGCCTGCAGTGCATCTGGCATATACATCATATCCATGTATGTGCCCTCTTTAATGTAAGAAGTATATTTACCTTGTTCAATCGCTTTATAATAAATTTCAACCGCATAATCAGTTGTACCACCACCTGGAGGAGTTGCATAAGAAATTAAGCCCGGGAAGCGTACACCACGTGTATCCACACCAAAGCGATTGAAATAATAGTCACATAATAATTCGCCTGCAACCTTGTTCACCCCATACATCGTCGTTGGACGTTGTAGTGTATCTTGTGGTGTATTGTCCTTTGGCGTTGACGGACCAAACGCCCCAATCGAACTAGGTGTAAAAAATTGAATGTCTAACTCACGTGAAACTTCTAATGCATTCATTAACCCACCCATATTTAAATTCCAAGCAAACAATGGATTTTTTTCAGCAGTAGCAGATAATAATGCAGCTAGATGCATCATTGTATCTGCACCGAAATCCTTTGCTAAATCATGCATTTTTTGGCCATCTGAGACGTCCAAAATTTCAAATGGACCTTTTGTATGTTCAAGCTTGCGAATATCTGTCGCTAACACATTGTCCTCTCCATAAATACCACGAAGTTTTTCTACCAATTCAGAACCAATTTGACCAAGCGCTCCGGTCACCATAATCTTTTTCATATCCAATAACCTCCGACCAAAAAAACATTTGTATTTTCAGAAAGTACATTATTCATATAATAAACATTGATTTAATAATACCTTTGATGTTTATCATTATAATTTGTTCTTTTTAAAAATACAATACAAAAAATTAATATTTCCGAAAATTCAACATAAAATCCGCTACTTCTAGTATATGAACTCTCCTAAATAATGTGACGGAAATAACCTTAAAAACACATATGTCTTCCCTAAAAATACAACTATCTATTTTCCACATAAAAAAAGAACTCTCTTTATGACTCTTCATAAAGTAAAGTTCTCCATTTTTTCTCGAAACTTCATTATTTTTGTTCGTTACACATTTTTTATTAAATCGAAAAGCGTTTCACAGCAATTTGCAATACTTTCGATACTTTTCGCACCTCTTTTATATAATTATGAAAATGTTGCTGTGCTTTTAGTTGCTCTGTTGTTAATGCCGCTACATGTTTAGTCGAAGTTGCATTTTCATCCGAAAATGCAGTCAACATAAGCGCATCCTCGCTGATTTTCTCTGTATGATTAGCAATTTGTTGCACCGTTGTCGAAACTTCAAACATATAAGGCTTTATAGTATGGACTTTTTCTAAAATATGCTCGAAGCTTATGGCTGTTTGCCCCGTAACTGCTACTCCTTTATCCGTCGCTATTAATACACCTTCCATCATTTGTACAGCGTACTGTGAATCAACGTGAATATTTTGTACAATCGACGTTATCATTTGTGTTGAGCGTACTGTTTGCTCTGCTAATTTTCTCACTTCATTCGCAACAACTGCAAAGCCCTTTCCATGTTCACCTGCTCTTGCGGCTTCTATGGATGCGTTTAGTGCCAGTAAATTTGTCTGTGCCGTAATTCTTTCAATAACCTCTACCATTTGATCGATCGTCTCCGCTCGCTCGACAAGATTTGAAATAGCTGTATTTGACTTTTCAACCGCACGCTTGATTACGTTCATTTGCGATAAATTCGCCTGTACAATGTCTGTTCCACTTTCAGCATCTCTCGCAGCTTCATAAGCAAACTGTTCAACTGACTTTACTTTTTCTAAAATGACCTGCACGCCTTTTAGCATTTCGTCTAAAGAGGCCGTGTTCGAGGCTAATTTTGTTGTCGATATGCCCGTTGAATCTGAAATTTTTTGAATATCCTTCACCATTTTCATCGTCGTCGTTGTTGCTTGTTCAGACGACTCTTGAAGTTTTCCCGTCATTCCTTCAACTTCCTGTGCACTACTTGTCACAGTCAGTAATAGCCTCTTCACTTCTGTCACCATCTGATTATAAGAAAGAACAACCTCTCCCAACTCATCTTGGGCCACATAGCTAGCATTTGCAGTAAAATCACCTTGCTCCGCGCGCTTTAGCAAAGATTTCAACTGACGAGTCGGTACATTTACTGCCTTTGTAGCTACATAACCAATGACCACAACAAGCAACACGACAGCTATACATACGCCACCTAACAACCAATAAGCAAATTGCACATCTTTTTGGTAAGCTGCTTGCTGTTCCTCTGCACGTTTCACTAAATAACTTTGTGTCTCTTCTAATAATGTATGGGTCTCCTTGCCCAACGGTAAATACGACTGCTCATAAAATTTCTCTAGTGCATCTACATCCAAACGTTGATAGTTGTTTATCAATTCCCTTTGCTGCGTTAGTAGCGTTTTGTATTTTTTCATCTGATGACTCATCTTTTTATCGATATCCAGACTCTCTAACTGTTGTAAAGGTTTCTCTTGTATTTTTAGTAGCGTAGCTAGTTCCTGATGATTACCACTCGTCGTTACTAAAAAATCCATTTGTCTCTGAGCTTCCTCTAACTCATTCAACCAGCCAATTGGGACAAGCCCTTGTGTATAACTTTCACTTGCATGCCACGACATTTTCCGCAAATAATCTATACTAAACACACCCAACAGTACATTCGATAGTACACAAACAATCATGAGTACAAGTAGTTTATCCTTTACTTTAATGTAACGAAAAAAATGCATCACTTTTGGCTCCTTCTTCCATCCTTACCAATAAGGATAATGTTGGGATATAAAGCCTGTGTGATGTTTTTGTAAAGTTTTCACTAAAATTGGCATTGAAAATTAATTAACTAACATTATCCATACTTCAATACCAATTTAGTACTTTTCCAAGTAAAATTCTTGCTATTTTAGCTTCTAATTTGAAACTTTTCCTTCACCCTATCGTTCTGTATTAATAAAACATCTTACAAATATAGGGGGTATTTGAAATTTGGGGTAAAGTAAAGGTTGATAAAAGTTTAGCTTTTAGTTTGTTATTACTCGGAGGAATTAGTTGTCTTTTCGTTCATTCGAGTAGTGTAACAATTGGACAATACGAAGGCTCCTTCACTATAAAACAATTCATTTTTTACATACTCGGTTTTTTAGTGATGTATGGTGTGACCATACTTGATATTAAGCAATTAAAAAAGATTGGTTGGCCTTTTTATGGATTAATTGTCGGGGTGACTGCAGGATTGATTTTTGCGCCTGCAAGCATTGCGCGCGCGGTGAATGGAGCAAAGGCTTGGTATCAGATTCCGTTCATCGGTACTATTCAGCCATCGGAGTTTTTAAAGTTTGCATTTTTAATTGTTATTAGTAAGGTTATCGTTGCACATCAGGAGAAGTTTACGCGTCCGTCTTATTTAGCAGATTTTAAGCTACTTTTTAAAATTGCACTGATTGTCATTCCACCTATGCTTATTGTATATCGCCAGCCTGATACAGGGATGATCATGCTCTATATGGCGATGATATTACCAATGATTTTCTTTTCGGGCATACAAACAAAATTACTTATAGCATTTGCTGCAGTGCCAACGGTTATCGTAAGTGCATTCATTATTCTTTATGTAAAATTCAATGATTTTTTCACGGAGACATTTTTGGCGAAATTATCAGGTCACCAAGTTTCACGTATTTATGGCTGGCTTCATCCCTACGAGTATATGGATTCATCTTTCCAATCTAGGCAAGGTTTCATAGCAATCGGTTCAGGACAAATGACTGGGAGAGGCTATTTAAATAACGAGGTCTACATCCCTGAAAAGCATACAGATTATATTTTCTCTACTATCGCAGAAGAGGTTGGTTTTATTGGTGGCTCCTTTGTTATTGCACTATTGTTTTTTGTTATTTATCGAATTGTCCTGATTACTGTGCAAGCTAGAGATCCATTTATGACACTGATGGGCGCAGGTATTTCTAGTTTACTGGCATTCCAAATCACGCAAAATATAGGTATGACACTCGGACTTTTGCCTGTAACAGGTGTGACATTACCTTTTCTAAGCTATGGTGGTAGTTCTCTTTTATCAAACTTTATGCTAATGGGTATTGTGATGGTTATTCATAATTCTTATAACGGTTATATGTTTACATCAAAGCAACAGGATGATACATATGATTGATAATATCGAAGCACAAAAATACAATTTGTGTACTTTGTTAGTAGTTTTCCTACCTCATAGTAAAAACCCAGCAGAAACTTACTTTTTCTGCTGGGGTTATTTTTTTACTAATTTTTTACGACCCCGCTATAAAGTCCAGGGCGTCTATCATCATAAACAGGAATTCTCCCTCGTACTTCATCAACAATCGAAAAATCCACGTCAATCACAGCAACTTCTTCATCTTCAGCACCAATCCAAAGTACTTCACCCCAAGGCTGAATGACCATTGATTGGCCATTGAAGTTCTCTACTTTGTTGGCAATACGATTGACTGCTATGACGAAACATTGGTTTTCGATGGCACGTGCTTGTAATAATGTCTTCCAATGATCAATACGTGGTGTTGGCCATTGCGCTGGTACAAACAATACTTTTGCGCCGTCAAGTGCATGGGCGCGTAGCCATTCCGGGAAACGAATGTCGTAGCAAATCACACCTGCCGCTTCGATATCGCCCAGTTGGAAGCGATTCATGCTATCTCCCGCTTCTAAAAATAAATGCTCGTCCATTAATCGGAATAAATGAGCCTTGCTATATTCACCTACTTGCTCACCATCTTTATCGAACGTGTACATCGTATTGTAAAATTTGTCATCCTTCTTCGTCGAAACAGACCCTCCAACAATATGGACACCTAGTTCCATCGATAAGCCTTGTAAAAATGCTTTTGTACGTTCACCATCAACGTCTGCTAGCTCTGGTAATTTTTCTAGTGCATAACCTGTGTTCCACATTTCTGGTAAAACAATAACTTCTGCTCCTTGGCTTGCAGCTTCACGAATTTTCTCTTCAGCTCGGACAAAATTTTCCTCGACCTTACCAAAACCTACATTTAATTGGATACACCCTATTTTCACGATTTCATCCTCCTCTAGACATTTAGAAAAAAAAGTAATAGTATTTGCAACATATATCTATTAGTAATTATTATATTCTGAAAAAGGTGAATGTACATGGAATTCTCTAAAAAACTACAACAACTACCAACACAATTCTTTGCTGCACTTGTACAAAAAGTTAATGCAGCACTGGCAGAAGGTCGCGATGTCATTAATCTCGGACAAGGAAACCCTGACCAACCAACACCGCCTCATATTATTAAAGCATTACAAGAAGCTGCTGAAAATCCACAAAACCACAAGTACTCCCCATTTAGAGGTGTACAAGAATTACGTCAAGCAGCAGCAGACTTTTACAAACGTGAATACAATGTCGATATTGATCCAAATACTGAAGTGGCCGTGCTCGGCGGCACAAAAATCGGGCTTGTCGAACTACCAATGGCTATTTTAAATCCTAGTGATTATATGCTACTTCCCGATCCAGGCTACCCGGATTATTTATCTGGCGTTGTATTAGGTGACGTCAATTACCACATAATGCCGCTTCAAGCTGAAAACGACTTCTTGCCGGATTACAGCAAAATATCAGATGAAGCAAAAGAGCGTGCAAAGCTTATGTATATGAATTATCCAAATAACCCGACTGGCGGCACAGCAAATCTTGCATTCTTTGAGGAAACTGTAAAATTCGCTAAAGAAAATAATATCGTCGTATCGCATGATTTTGCATACGGTGCAATCGGCTTCGATGGCGTCAAACCTGTTAGCTTCTTACAAGCTGAAGGTGCCAAAGAAGTTGGTATCGAAATGTATACCCTATCAAAAACCTTCAATATGGCGGGTTGGCGTATCGGCTTTGCAGTTGGGAATGCAAAAATTATCGAAGCCATTAACATCATTCAAGATCATCTATTTTGTAGCCAGTTCCCTGCCGTACAGCAAGCAGCAGCAGTCGCACTCACTGCGTCTCAAGACTGCACTGACGAACTAAGAGCAATATATGAACGCCGTCGTAATGTACTTGTAGAAGAAGCTCATCGCATAGGTTGGCAAGTGACTGCATCAAAGGGCTCGTTCTTTGCATGGCTACCTGTCCCAAAGGGTTTTAGAAGTGAAGAATTTGCAAATTTTCTATTAGATAAAGCAGATATAGCAGTCGCCGCGGGAAACGGCTTTGGTGAATATGGTGAGGGCTACGTGCGCGTTGGTCTTCTCGTAAGTGAAGGTCGACTACGTGAAGCAATGATAAGGATCGAGAAATTAGGCTTATTCTCTGCGTAAACGCAGAATTTTTATCATTTTCTGAAAAGTTATTGCTTTCTAAACTTTTTTACTATATTGTTATTCCAATAGATTTTAAATTTAATAAACATCTCTTATCAAGAGTAGCTGAGGGACTGGCCCTATGAAGCTCGGCAACCATCTGATTATCAGAAAGGTGCTAAATCCAGCAAAACAGTATTTGTTTTGAAAGATAAGAGAGGTATTGTTCTATTGCCTCTCCTGACGAAACATCTTGAGAGGTTTTTTAAATTTCTAAATACCAACTATACATATATCTATTGGAGGAATAACACATGAAGAAACGAAAATTTGGTTTATTTTTATCAGCAGCTATTTTAACAGGAGTTCTCGCTGCTTGCGGTAGCAATGACGGAAAAACCAGTGAAACATTAAGTGAAGAAAAATTAATCGTAGGTGTAACACCTGGTCCACACGAACAAATCATGGAAGTTGTTGGGGAAATAACTGCTGAAAAAGGCTTAGATCTCGAATTAAAAGTATTCTCGGATTATGTACTTCCAAATACATCACTTAGTGAAGGCTCAATTGATGTAAACAGCTTCCAACACGGTCCTTATTTGAAACAATTTAACGAGGATAAAGGAACAGATCTTGTATCTGTTGGCGTTACGTATATTAGTCCAATGGGCTTTTACTCTGATAAGTACGACAGTTTCGATGATATCCCTAAAGGTGCTACTGTTGGAATTCCAAATGACCCGACAAACGGCACTCGTGCACTTTATATTTTGGAAGAGGCAGGCTTCATCAAAATCAATAAAGAGAAACGTGCAAAAGCAACAATTCACGATTTAGATGAAAACCCTAAAAACCTTAAATTCATCGAATTAGAAGCTGCTCAAATTCCTAAGCAATTAACAGAAGTAGATGTAGCAGCAATTAATACTAACTATGCACTTGAAGCAGGCATTAAGCCAACTGAAGATGCACTATTAATCGAAGCTGCTGATTCACCTTATGCAAACCAATTAGTTGTGCGTGCTGCTAATAAAGATGATGCAGCAGCAAAATTACTTATTGAATCTTACCAATCAGACAAAGTGAAAAAATTTATCGAAGAAGAATTTGAAGGCTCTATCTTACCAACTTGGTAATAACGTATTTCAAAAAAGTTACCGTTTCAAGCGGTAGCTTTTTATCTTTCAAAAAGGACGTGACTACATGATTCAATTACAAAATATAACGAAACAATTCAAAGCGAAGAGTGGCACAGTTCGAGCTGTTGACGATATTAATCTGCACGTTAAAAAAGGAGAAATCCATGGCGTTATTGGCTATAGTGGTGCTGGAAAAAGTACACTAATTCGTTGCGTGAATTTATTGGAGCGCCCTACTTCTGGAAGTGTCAAAATAGATAATGTTGATTTAACAACTTTATCTGAAAGCGAGCTACGTAAAACGCGCCAAAAAATCGGCATGATTTTTCAGGGTTTCAATTTACTGAAAACTGCAACGGTTTATGAAAATGTGGCGATTCCCTTACGCTTGCTTGGCTATAGCAAAAAGGAAGTTGAAACGCGCGTTGAAAAATACTTAGCTATTGTTGGCCTCAAAGAACGTCAACAAAGCTATCCTAGTCAGTTATCAGGCGGCCAAAAACAACGTGTGGCCATTGCACGAGCCCTATCACAAGAACCTGAAATTTTATTAAGTGATGAAGCTACAAGTGCTCTCGATCCTGAAACGACTGATTCTATTTTAGATTTACTACTAAAAATTAACGCTGAATTAGGCATTACCATCTTATTGATTACGCATGAAATGAACGTCATCCAAAAAATCTGCGACCATGTTACAGTTCTTGAAAACGGAAAAGTCGTTGAACAAGGTTCGGCCATTGATTTGTTTACAAAGCCTCACCATAAAACGACCCAAAAGTTTCTCAATACCATTTCACAGCGTACATTAAAATCATCATTAATTGAGCAGTTAAATTTATCAGGTGCCGTTACACGTCTTACTTTTGTCGGCGAAAGTACAGGAAATCCACTTATTACAGAAGCGGCTCTTCAATTTAATGTAAAGCCTAATATTCTAACAGCAAACATTATCGAACTTAAAAATGGTGTTGTCGGTAATATCGTGACTCATATTCACGGTGAACAGTCCGAAGTACAAAAAGCCCTACAGTTCTTCCAAACAAACGGTGTCATAACAGAAGTATTAGGAGGGACTAACGCATGAGTTTAATCACAGACTTTATCGATCAATGGTGGGCAATTATTTGGGAAGCCGCACTTCAAACTTTCCAAATGGTCAGCATTTCACTGTTATTCTCTATATTGATTGGTGTTCCACTAGGTGCACTTCTTGTCCTTACACGCCCTGGCCAAATGTATAGCAATAAGTTTTTCTACCAGGTGTTAAATTTAATCATCAATATTATTCGTTCAGTGCCATTTATTATTTTATTATTCTTCATCCTGCCATTAACAAAGACGATTGTAGGTACAACAATTGGTGTGAATGGGGCAATTGTGCCACTTGTCATTTATACAGCACCTTATTTAGCGCGTCTGATTGAAACAGCATTACTAGAAGTAGAATCTGGCGTATTGGAAGCCTACAAAGCTATGGGTATTAAACGTACACAAATTGTATGGCATGTATTATTACGTGAAGCTCGCCCTTCAATGGTATTGGGTTTAACAATTGCCACAATTGGCTTAATCGGTGCAACAGCCATGGCTGGACTTGTCGGTGCAGGTGGACTTGGTGACCTTGCTTATCGCTACGGTCATTTACGCTATGAAGTCGACATTATGTACGTCACTGTTTTCTTATTAATCATTCTTGTACAAAGCATTCAATCTATTGGGAATCGTCTAGCAGATAAACTAAAAAAGGATTAGGTGATCGTCATGACAAATAGTGATTTACTTTTACAAAACATTAATGCTGAAAAGCCCTTTCCTATCGCTTTTTCGGACTTAGAACAAGCTGCTAAAGAAAAACTAGAAGCAGGCCCATTTGGCTATATTCAATCAGGTGCTGGAAACGAGCAAACACTTCGTAATAACCGAGCAGCCTTTGAAAAATATAGTATTACACCTCGTTTTTTACGAGATGTATCAAAGCTAGATACGTCGATTTCATTGTTCGGCAAAACATTTCCAACACCACTTCTTTTTGCACCTGTTGGTATGAACGGGATGGAGCATCCAGACGGCGAGCCAGCTGTAGCAAGAGCTGCTGAAAAATTAGCAATACCATATATTCAAAGTACCGTGTCGACTTTTTCCATGGAGGACGTCGCAAAAGCTGCACCGAATAGCACACGTCTCTTCCAATTGTATTGGTCTAAAAACGAGGATATTTCTTATAGTATGGTAGAGCGCGCTGAAAAGGCAGGTTTCTCAGCAATCGTTCTTACGGTTGATACAGTTATGCTTGGTTGGCGTACAGAAGATGTGCGCAATCAATTCTCGCCATTAAAATTAGGCTTTGCAAAAGGAAATTATATGCAAGATCCTGTTTTCAGAGCTACTTTACCCGACGACAGCTTTGAAAGCTATGTCGCTTCAGTTATCGATAATGTGTACCACCCTCATATGACGTGGGAACATGTCGCAGAGTTGAAAATGCGTACAACCTTACCAATCTATTTAAAGGGGATATTACATCCTGATGACGCACAGCTTGCACTAGATAATGGCATTGATGGAATCATCGTTTCCAATCACGGCGGTCGTCAGTTAGACGGTGTCATCGGTAGCTTAGATGCTCTTCCTTCCATTGTGGAAGTAGTAGCAGGTCGCGTACCTGTTATTTTGGATAGTGGTGTATACAGCGGAATTGACGTGTTAAAAGCTTTGGCGCTTGGCGCAGATGCAGTAGCGATTGGCCGTCCATTTGTTTACGGTCTCGCATTAGCTGGGCAAGCTGGTGTAGAACAAGTAATGCAAAACATTTACGAAGAATTCAAAGTATCCATAGCCCTTGCTGGTGCTGCGAGTATTGCAGAAGCGCATAAGCTTCAATTAGTGAAAGGCTAAAAAAACAGGGATGCCTCCCAAAAGAGGCATCCCTGTTTCATATTTATCGAATAATCCCTAATTCGCGTCCTACTTTTTCATAGATTGCTAATGCATCATCGAGCATTTCCTTCGTATGTGCCGCTGTTGGCATATTACGCACACGTCCAGTACCTTTTGGAACCGTCGGGAAAACAATTGATTTGGCATAAACACCTTCTTCAAATAATCGGCGTGAGAATTCCTGTGTTAACTTTTCATCACCAATAATACACGGTGTAATCGGTGTTTCAGAATTACCAATATTGAAACCTAACTTCGCCAGTCCTGCTTTCAAGTAATCACCATTATTCCAAAGCTTATCGTGAAGCTCTGTCGAATCTATGAGCATTTGAACTGCTGCTGTAATAGCTGCTACATCACCTGGTGGCAACGCTGTTGAAAATAAGAATGGACGAGAACGTACCTTCAGCCAGTCGATTAAGTTTTTCTTACCCGCTACATAACCACCCACAACACCAATAGCTTTCGATAATGTACCGATTTGGAAGTCAATTTCTTTTTCTAAACCGAAATGCTTTACTGTACCCTTCCCTTTACCGGTTACACCTGATCCATGTGCATCATCCACATACGTAATCAGATCAAACTCTTTTGCGATTTCTACGATTTCTGGAAGCTTTGCAATATCACCATCCATCGAGAACACACCGTCTGTAATAACCATCACTTTGTTATACAAACCCGATTCAGTCGCTTCTTTTGCTTTTGCACGCAAATCTTCCATATCAGAGTGATTGTACGCAATAATTTTTGCACGTGATAAACGGCAACCATCTATAATAGAAGCATGATTTAATTGGTCCGAAAGAATGGCATCATTTTTATCCATAACAGCTGAAATGGCAGCCATATTGCAATTGAAGCCCGATTGATATGAAATAGCCGCTTCTGTACCTTTAAATTCTGCTAGCTTTTCTTCTAATTTTACGTGAAGGTCAAGTGTACCGTTAATTGTACGTACTGCCCCTGCACCTACACCGTATTTATCTGTCGCTGCTTTCGCAATTTGTTTTAATTCGTCGTTTGTGGCTAAGCCTAAATAGTTATTGGAAGATAGATTAATAAGATTTTTGCCACGAACCTGAATAATAGGTCCGTTCGCGCTCTCTACTGGATCGATTTCATTATATAAGCCTTGTTCACGTAAGACTTGTAAGTTTTCATCTAAAAATGTATTCAATATTTTAGACACTAGTATCATCCTTTCTAAAAAAACTACTCGTTCCTAGTTTAGCACATTCATACTCTATTGATATAATTCAATTTCGCAATCTTTTAAATAATGGCGCAGTTTTATCTCGCCATGCTGATGTTGACAAGCAACGGTCCATTAGTTGACGAATTGTATGCTCAGCCTCTGCATAACGTGCTGAATAGCCCATTGCATTTTTCATCGTTTCTTTATAGGAAGAACGGATTTCTTCGATTTCTGCTTCTGCCTGTTCTGTCAGCTTGCAATGCTGTCCCATATCAAAAATAGCATCCCCACTTCTTCCTTCTTCGGGATCGAAAATATGTGGATCTGTACTATCAAAAATACAGAAATTCAACTCAGGAATAATGATCATATCAACCGAACCTGCATCAAGGCCACACCAAACAATTTGTGCGTCTAACCCTCTTGCATTCGCCTCATCCGCCAAACCTTTCATTAATGAAGATTTCCCTGTACCCGGCTTTCCTTTAATCATTAATCGTCGTGCTAAATTTTTTGTCATGCTTTCTACCGTATTTTGCGCACCTGTTGGCGTTAAGGTTCCAAGTAATCGATGTGTACGCGCACCTGTTTTATTGAGTGTCATTGATTGAAAAATATCTGACTTCAAAGTAGTGATCTGTTCATCCAAAGCTTGCCAGTCCATACAGCTTTGCGTCACAACTTCCCAGTCATCATGTAGTTTCTTAGCAATCGCTAGCATACAAATACTTTTTTCACGCCATAACTCCCGTTCCTTCATCGCTGTAGCAAGCTGCTCGCCAACAATTTCTAGCTGCTCTTCTTCCAAACAATCATAGAAAGAAATGACACGATGCTTTGTGCCTAGCAATGTTGGTTCAAGGTTCCACTCGGATGACCATACAAACAGATAATTACATTCTCGAATAAAGACCGCTTCCACAATTTCCTCAAGAAGCGGATGTTTGAACCATTCTACGGAAAAACCTTGCTTCACATAGAAATAGCCAAGTTCCTTTAAAAGCTCTGCCCCTTTATATGTCGGTGCCCCTTGCAATATATATACAAGCGATGCCTCCTCCATCATTTCTTTATATAAATGCTTCCTACCTTGTCCCGTCAATGCGTGTCCAAAATAATAAGTTACGTTTCCGTTCAATGTACATCCCCCTTTGCCTTCTGCCATGCATTATATGATGCTTCTCCTAAAAACATGAAAAAGCTACTTTTATCATTTTCGATAAAAGTAGCCTACTCATTTCAATAAAACGGCTTTACGCCTTCCATATTTCCAATGCACTTTATTAACACTTTTCTACAATACGGTAATGAGTATTGCACAATGTAACCTGATGTTAGTGCAATGACAACTGTTCCGACACCCACGGGTCCACCGAGTAGTCCACCTAAAACGGTCACTAACACTTCAATACCCATTCGCGCACTTTTAATAGTTCCACCAAATTTTTCAACAAGTATCATCATTAGTGTATCTCGTGGTCCCGCTCCCATATTTGGCGCGATATACATTCCACAGCCAAAACTTAAAATAAGCACACCAACTACAAAATATGCGATTTGTAACACATAAACATCGGTCGCAGGCAACAGCCAGTTAAACACATCAATAAATAGTCCAATCAACAACATATTTAACCAAGTACCGATTTTGGGCCATTCTCTTAATACTAATGATGTCGAAATAATAATCAACAGCCCCGTCAAGATCGACCACGTACCAATTGTTAAACCAAAGTTTTGAAATAAGCCTACATGCAACACATCCCATGGACTTGTTCCAATAATTTTTCCTTTAATCGACATAGTAATGCCGAGCGACATAATGATCATACCGACGATAAAAAACGTCCAACGCCATCCAATAACCTTTCTCATTTTACAAATTACTCCTTATGTATGAGATTGCTCTACTATATCATATTTTTCCAAATCGAGTAGGAGGGAGCGACTAACTCCCGTCCTCTCACACCACCGTACGTACGGATCCGTATACGGCGGTTCCATGAAGTCTGACGGACAGC